>JAGRAB010000205.1 GCA_020435085.1 Bdellovibrionales bacterium
ACCGCACATGTTTTACTTTAGGTGTCCCAACTGAACTTCATAAGTATTGGATTTCTCAGAACTTATTTGACGGTATTTGTGCAGAAATTTCAGCTCTCTATAGCAGTCCTTTTGAAGTGGAATTTATTGTGACCGGCCAACATGAGCATCAAGATTATGGTTTTACCCCATCCACCAACTCTCGGCCTGAAGATTTTACTGAAGATAGCCCTTCTCCAACAACTTCTGGAACTATTATAAGTGCTGGAAATCAAAGAGATACTCTCAATTTAGACCATACATTTTCAACATTTGTTGTCGGACGTAATAATGAATTTGCTCATGCGGCATCTTTTAGTATCGCTGAAAATCCAGGGTCTGATAACTATAACCCTCTTTTTATCTGTGGGCCTACGGGAATGGGAAAAACCCATCTGCTCAATGCTGTTGGAAATCATATTCGCCAGAAGTTTCCAGATCTTACTATTATGTATGTCTCAGCAGAACGCTTTCTTAATGAGTGTATTTCAAGTATCCGCCGCAATATGATGGATAAATTTCGCCTTAAATATCGAGAAAATTGTGACATTTTGCTTATGGATGACATTCAAGTTCTTGGCCGTGGGGAAGCTGTTCAAGAAGAATTTTTTCATACGTTGAACGATTTTTTTGGAAAACGACAGCAAGTGATCGTCGCCTCAGATCGAATGCCAAAAGACATTCACGGACTAGAAGATCGTATCAGAACCCGACTTGAATGGGGACTAATTGCTGATATTCAAATGCCTGATCTCGAGACCCGGGTGGCAATTCTTCGATATAAAGCAGAAAAACGAAATATTCGTCTTCCTAATGAGGTTGGAAGTTATATTGCTAAAATTTCAAAACGCTCTATTCGTGAACTTGAAGGCAATCTCAACAAGGTGAAAATGTTTTCTGAACTTCAAGGTTTACCCATTTCAATGGATCTTGCAAAAAAAGTTTTATCCACCCACGACGATACTGCAGTTATCACTATTGAAGAGATTCAAAAAATTGTTTCCGATCATTTTAAAATTAGCTTTCGAGACCTCAGTGCAAAAACTCGAACAAAACCAATTGTAACTGCGCGCCAAATTGCTATGTGGTTGATTAAAAAGCACCTCGATAAATCACTTGTTGATATTGGTAGGTCCTTTGGAAAGCGAGATCATACAACAGTGATGAATGCGTTGCGTAAGGTTGATGATCAACTGAACAAAGATTCTGAAATTAAGAAATATATCGAAGAGTTAGAGAGTCGAATCCACAATATCACAGGGGTGTGAATTGTGCTTGTGGAAAAGTATGAGGATAAGCATGGGGATTTGTGTAAAAGTTCAAGTTATCCACATAAAAGACTTTTCAAATTAGTTTTTTGAAGTATATTTTTCCACAGCAAAAAATTAGTGAATTTAAGAATTTAGCTAAAAAATGGAGTTTTCAACAGGCCTACTACTACTACTCTTATATTTTATATATTAAGTAAGTTATTAATTGAGGGAACAATTATGAAAGTTAGAATCACAAAATCAAACCTAGTAGGCTTAATAGCCAAAGCACAAAACATTGTCGAAAAAAGAAATACCATGCCGATCTTGGTAAACATTTTGATGGACGCTGAAAATTCAAGATTAAAAGTTTTCGCAACCAATCTAGAAGTGAGTCTGACTGATGAAGTGGATGTTACAGTT
>JAGRAB010000206.1 GCA_020435085.1 Bdellovibrionales bacterium
AAAAGAGAGGTGGAATCCAGTGTTCCCCAAGGTTTTTTTTTGTATTTGTGTGAGAACCCATCGGTACAACAAAATATTTTTGAGACTTCTTAGCTTCTACCATCGCGCTGATTTTTAATCGAGAGTAATCATCAGAAACCAGCACAACATCACTCACTTGGAGCCAATGTTTAAGAGTAAAGTTGAGTTTTCGAGGAACTCCATTTTGGAGTTGGAGGATAAAACGTGGCTGATGAAGTGATTGAAGAAGGCCTGGAATAGCTAAAAGCGTTGTTGTTGAGGGAGTGATCGAATGATGATAAATAAGATGGACAATATCAGCTTTAAAGTTCCAGGCCCCTTTTATAATATTTGAAACCTCAAAGAGACTCCATTTTTTAAACGGCTGAAGTACCTCAACATTTTTGTGAAATCCTTCGGCGAGAAAGTCAGGGTTGTATGTTGTGAGTATCCGAATTTGATTTTGTGTTTCTGCAATGGAATTGACAAAATGTTTTATTGGGTCTTGAGCAGGCCTAATTGAGAGGTGAGGAATAATAAATAGAACCTTTGCCATTATTCAAAAAGTTCTAAAATTTTATTGAGGACTTTTTTATTGGCTTCAGGCAGGTCTTCGTGATGAAGATCCTCTTTTGCAACCCATTTGATTTCATGGTGATGAACAGGTTTAACGGCTCCTTTAAAGTAATTCACTTGGTAAAAAAGAAGGAGTATTCCTGTATCTCCATAATTATGAGTTGTTGAAAGTTTTAATGGGCCAATTTCGGCTTCGATTCCTAATTCTTCTTTCAACTCTCGGGCGAGAGCCTCTTCGGGAGATTCCCCTTGTTCAATCTTTCCACCAGGGAATTCCCAGACTCCGGCCATAGAGCCCGATTCAGGACGTTTTCCAAGGAGAAACTTATCTTCTCGTTTGATGACTCCTGTAACAACAGGAATCCATGTGGGACGTTTTCTTTTTAATGCCATAACAGTTAAGAGTAACGTCTTATAGCAGACTTAGCAACCGAACTAAAAAATTGGGGACCTTCAAAAATAAGGGCGGCGTAAACTTGTACCAGGTCGGCTCCAAGCTCGAGACGCTCAAAGACATCATTGGGAGTCAAAATTCCACCTGAGGAAATAAGAAGGTGGTCTTTTTTCCGATTGCCCAAAATCTCAACAGCTGATTGCAACAAGTTTCGAGAGATATCAGCAAGAGGGGCTCCAGAAATTCCTCCCTCGGTCGGCATATGATATTGATGTCCCAATTGGTTAGTTGTATTCGTCAGTATCCACCCATCAATTCCAAGCTGAAGACTGGTATTGAGTGTTGATTCCAACTCTTCTATGGATTGATCTGGACTGAGTTTTAAGAGTAATGGCTTGGCTTTATTGGCACCAGCAAGTTCAAGGTTTGTAGAGACAATGGGCTCAAGAAAGTTTTTTAAATTTTCAGGCTTTAGTAGATCTCTGAGTCCCGCTGTATTTGGGCTTGAGATATTAATCACAAAGATATCAGCGGTGGAATAAAGTGCTTTGAGGCCAAAAATATAATCTTCGTGGGCTTTTTCATTCGGCGTCCAGCGATTCTTTCCAATATTTATCAATAGTGGGGTCAAATAAGGGCGAGGGGTTTGAGAGATATTTTTTAAAAACTGAGCCATGCCTTCATTAGGAAACCCCATTTTATTCCAAACGAGTTTTTTAGCAGCACTTCGGTTAATGATTTTTCCGGGATTGGGCGTTTGTGGCTGGGGGGTAATTGTGCCAAGCTCTTGAAAACCAACCCCCCACCGCCACCAGTCTTGTATATGTTCGGCATTTTTATCAACACCCCCACTGGTGCCGAGTGGATTTTGAAAGGTGAGGCCTCGCCAAGTTAAAGGCTTCCAAGTCAACTGCTTAGGTTTTGAGATATGTGTGTAAAGTCGAAGAGCATGAGGGGCGAGTTGATAGGCCATCTCTGGAGAAAGCCAGAGCCAAGGCTTCATGATGTCTTGGCTCCTGTTAACAGGAAGCATGGCACTTTTGAGACGGCTCTTACCAAGCTTGGCCTCTTAATTTCATTGCAGTTTCTAATCGTTGGAGAGAAACGGCCATAGCTGAAATACGCATGTCTTGCTTATGTTCTTTTGAAAACTTCCAAACTTTATCAAACGAGCCATACATAATTTCGCGAAGTTTATTTCTGACTTCATCTTCACGCCAAAACAGCCAAACAATATCTTGAACCCACTCAAAATAACTCACAACAACACCACCGCCATTGGCTAAAATATCGGGAACAACCATAGTACCTTTTTCATAAAGATATCTATCCGCCATAGATGTTGTTGGTCCATTTGCACCTTCAGCAACAATTTTAGCTCGAATGCGTTTACAGTTTTCTTCAGTAATAACACATTCAAGAGCACAAGGAGCAAGTACATCACATTCGAGTTCAAGTAATTCCTCATTAGTGATTGTTGTTGTCCCAGGAAAGCCTTTTACAAAACGATTTTCTTTTACGTAGTTAACAAGATCAGCAATATTAATGCCGCGTTCATTGTGGATGCCTCCAGAGACATCGCTCACGGCAATAATTCGTGCTCCCAATGCATAGGCTTCAATGGCTGCATGCATGCCCACTTTACCAAAACCCTGAATGGCAATGTTGGCATCAGAGATCATCATTCCTCTGGCTTGAAGAGCTTTTTCAATCGTGTAAACAACACCCAATC
>JAGRAB010000018.1:0-4473 GCA_020435085.1 Bdellovibrionales bacterium
TCAATTGATTTTGTAAAATCATAATAGCTCCACCTTTTTCCACTAATTCCTCAGCATTTTTTTGCTGATGTCCATCCGCAGCTGTTGGAAGTGGAATTAATACGCTGGGCAGTCCCGTCGAAGCCAACTCACTGATTGTTCCAGCCCCTGAGCGACTCATGACAAGATCTGCCCACTGGTATTTTGCATCCATATCATGTATATAGGGAACAAGCTGAAAATTTTCACTGAGTAGGCTTCGTTTTTCACATTCATTTTTTAATTTTTCAAAATGTGTTTGTCCTGTCTGCAAAAGTAAACGCAAAAAAGAAAGTTCTTTTTGATACTTTTCATAAAAATGAATGACTGACTCACTGATTGCTAAAGAGCCTTGAGATCCACCATATACCAAAATATGAAAGGTCTCTCTTTGGCTTTGAGGAAGTCGCCCCATGCTTTCAATCATATCTCGAATAGGGATTCCCACTTTTATCGACTTCTTTGGGTTTAATTTTGCCTTTGCCGAATCAAAAACAACAAAGCACCGTGATACAAACTTTGATAAAATACGATTGGCCATTCCCGGAAATGCATTGGGCTCCCAAATAAAGGTTTTAAAGCCTAAAAGAGAGGCTATTAAAATCATCGGGCCTGATGCATGTCCACCAAATCCAATTAAAAACTGAGGCCGAATTTTTATGCAAAACCATGCTGCTTTAAAAAAAGCAATGGGCATTTGAAAAAGAGTTTGAGCTCTCTCTTTCCACCCAACACTCTTATGAAGTCTCCCAATAGGTAAGTGCAATAAAGGGTAGCCTTTTTGTGGAACAATTTGATTTTCCATCCCCAATTTTGTTCCTACAAAAAAAATCAAGTAATCAGGGTCTTGCTTTTTTAAGGCTTCAGCAACAGCTATGGCTGGATAAATGTGCCCACCGGTTCCGCCCGTGGCAATAATGACTGATTTCATAGTCGATTTACCAATGGCCATTTCGAATGATTTTTAATGACGATCGTTTACCAAACATTCGCTCTATATTTAACAGCCAACCAAAACCAATACAAGTCGCAATGAGTGAACTTCCACCATAACTTAGAAAAGGAAGTGTTAAGCCTTTTGTTGGCAATAGACCCAAAACAACTCCCATGTTTGTAAAAACTTGAAAGGCAAAAATAGAGGTTATTCCGAGAGCCACGATTTTTTCAAAATCACGCTCAACTTGTGCAGATATTTGTAATCCCCGAAAAACAATATAACCATAAATCATAAGGACTATCAGAAAACCAATAAGTCCCATCTCCTCTCCCAAGACGGCTAATGTAAAATCCGTATGTGCCTCAGGAAGAAAAAATAATTTGCCCTGTCCCTGACCAAGCCCCGCTCCCCAAACACCACCAGACTGAAAACTCATTAAACTTTGCAAGATTTGAAAACCCTTTTCGGTAGGATCCGCCCATGGATCTAAAAACCCTTTAATGCGAGCCATACGGTAAGGAACATTAAAAACTAAAAAATAAAGTGCAGGTACAGCCATGACCCCGGCAAAAAGAAGGTGCCTCCATTTTAAGCCGAAAACAAAAAGAATACTGATCAGAGTAACAAATAACAGAGCCAATGTTCCAAAATCAGGTTGTTTATGAAGTAAAATAAATGGGAGCGACACTAAAAAAAATCGCACCCATGGATCGAATTTTCCCAAAGACGAAATTGGTTTTGTCACCATAAGTAATGCAATGAATAGTGGAAAAGTGACTTTTAACAACTCCGAAGGTTCAAACCGAAATCCACCAGGAAGCTGAATCCACCGATGCGCTCCCCCAGCCTCAACACCAATACCTGGAATAAGGGTTAGAATTAAACCACTCAAAGATAATAATAAAAGTATATAGCCAAAAAGTTTTGCAAACTTCCATTTTAGATTTGCAAAGAAAAATAACAGTCCAATTCCGAAAATGGCAAAACTCACCTGCTTTAAAAAAAAGTGATGGCCATTGCCATAATTATCAATGGCATAAATATAACTCGAACTATAAACCTGCACTAACCCCACACCAATTAGAGTGAGAATAGCGAGTAGTAAACCTTTGTCTAATTTATGCTCTTTCACTGAGGACATCTACTCAAAAGCATAACATTCCCTAGGGGATAAGTACTTTGAAAGGTTTTTGACCTCGACCTAAGTGCGGACATGTTTGTGGGACTGTCCCGCACCTTACCTTATTTAAAACTATTCACAATCTCTTTAAAGTAGTTTCCTCGCTCGACATAAGAGTCAAAGATGTCAAAGCTGGAAGCTCCAGGAGACAGAAGCACAAAATCGTTAATACGAGATTTTTGATAGGCGATATGAACGGCTTCTTCAAAGGTACCAATCAAAAAAGTTTCGCTGTAGTCACCAATATCTCTATTGATACGCTCTTTGGCTTCTCCAACTAAAATCAAAGTTTTCACTTTACGACGAATTTTGTCTTTAAGAGGTGTGTAATTCAAATTTGTATCTTTACCACCCATAATTAAAATGACATTTTCATCAAAAGAAGAAAGTGCTCGAATCACCGCATGCACATTTGTTGCTTTTGAATCGTTATAAAATTCAACGCCACCCACTCGTCGAACATACTCCAGCCGGTGAGGCATACCTCCATAGGTATCCACAACACGTTGAATAGCTTCATGTTTAGCACCGTGCTCGCGAGAGGCCAAAACGGCAGCCATGATATTTTCAATAGCATGTTGACCACGCATTTTTTTATTAGCCACAGAGTAGTATTCAATTTCAGGACCCGTTCGCACCCGAATTTGATCGTTGATTGTGACAGCCCCACCAATGTTCATAATTTGTGGCTCTAATGATGGCTTTCTTGAAAAATAAAAAATACGTCCACGTTGAACGGCTGGATCTCTTGCAAGTTCAACAACCGCATTGTCGTCTGCATTCAAAATACTTGTTGTGGACTGGTTTGTGTTCAAAAATATTTTTCGTTTTGCATTTACGTATTCTTCCATTGTGCGATAACGATCCAGGTGATTTTCAGCCAAGTTAGTGAAGAGAATATTTTGAGGATTAAAGCTTTCAACATGTTCCAACATAAAACTTGATACTTCAGCAATCACAACGTCTGCGGGCTCATTAGAAATGAGATACTCACTGATTGGTGGTCCATAGTTTCCTCCAACCCATACATTCCTACCAGATTCTCGCAAGAAGACTTCAGTCAAATGAGATGTCGTTGTTTTTCCATTGGTCCCCGTAATAGCAATCACTGGTTCTTTAACAAAACGAGAGCAAAATTCAAATTCACCCGTCACATGCACACCACGACTTTTTGCATAATCAAAAAGCTTCAAGTGTGAAGGAACCCCTGGAGATAAAATGATAATATCTTGATTGAGAAATGTTTTGGGTTGATGCCCGCCCAACTCCAATTTTACATTCACATCACTGATTTTATCAAGATAGTTGGCCAACTCTGCTTTCGACTTATGGTCGCTTATTGTAACATCAGCTTCGTGGCGACTTAAAAACTTAGCCAACGCAACTCCTGTTCGCGCTAAACCAACAATAAGAATTCTTTTGCCTCTCAATTCTGAGACATCGTTAATTTGCATATTTGACCTCACCTTAATTTTAATGTCGCTAAACTAAGTACAGCGAGCAGTATTGATATAATCCAAAATCGAACAATGATTTTTGTTTCATCCATTCCTTTAAGCTCAAAATGATGATGAATGGGTGCCATTCGAAAAATTCTTTTACCGGTCAACTTAAATGAAATGACTTGAGTTATTACAGATAAAGCTTCCACAACAAAAACACCACCCAAAACAGCAAGAAGAAGTTCATTTTGAGTCATGACAGCCATCGCGCCTAAGAAGCCTCCTAAAGCAAGACTTCCAATATCTCCCATAAACACTTGGGCTGGATAACTGTTATACCAAAGAAAGCCTAGCCCCGCAGCGACCACTGAGGCAGAAAGAGGTGTCAGTTCCCCTGCACCTGCAACGTAGGGAATAGCCAAATACTCAGCAATTCCTATATGGCCAGCCACATAAGAAAATAACATGAATGTTCCACTACAAATGATCACTGGAACGATGGCTAAGCCATCAAGACCATCTGTTAAATTGACAGCATTCGCTGAGCCAACAATAACAAGGGAGGCAAAAACAACATAAAACCAACCTAAATCAGGAGCAAAACTTTTTAAGAAAGGGATGGAAACATGAGTGGGAATCACGTTTTTATAAACAAGATACCAAATCACCAAGGCCGAAATACTAAACTCTGCAAATAAGCGAATTTTTCCAGGAACGCCTTTTGTATTTTTCTTACTGACTTTGAGATAATCATCCCAATATCCAACAGCACCAAAGCCAATAGTAATCATCAAAACGCCCCACACCATCGCGTTCGAAAGATCAATCCATAAAACAGCCGGAACAAGTAGACCGCCAAGAATCAATCCTCCCCCCATTGTAGGAGTACCTTGCTT
>JAGRAB010000018.1:4554-6306 GCA_020435085.1 Bdellovibrionales bacterium
CCCCAAGCCCAGCACACAAAAAAAGCTGTGAAAAATGAAATAAACGTTCGAAATGTTATGTAACGAAAAACATTGAACGCAGAGAAGGATTCCGACAATTCTGCAAGAAATTTATAAAGCATCTTTTTCTATCAACCTAAAATCAAAAACACGAGCGACCTAAGAAGATTCTATTTTTAGACCGCTATTTATTAAAATCCACCGGTTCCCAAGCATTTAAAACTCGTTCGAGTTTTATGCCGCGAGACCCTTTTAAAACCACAACATCCGAGGGTTGTATCATAGAGCCGAATTTTAAAGCAAGTGTTTCTTCATAAGTATCTGAAATAAAATAAGTTTTTGAGAATCCCGTGGCCTTTAAACCACGCTCAAAGTCGCCTTTATGCTCCCCAATAAACCAAACCACATCAATATCCGCGTTTCCCACCATTTCACCAATGGCATAGTGGGAACGAGCCGAAGCTTCTCCTAACTCTAACATCTCTCCAAATACAGCCATTTTTTTTCCACGAAAAGACAGTTCAAAAATATTTTTTATCAAAGCCGCCATACTTTCTGGATTCGCATTATAAGCATCAAAAATAATTTGGCTTCCATTTTTTAAATGAACTAATTGATTGCGCCCCCAAGCCGACAACTTTAAATGATTTAAATATTCCCATACGTCTTGCGGAGTAAAGCTTATACTGAGAGCTAATCCTACCGCCGCGCCAATATTGGCAATATTATGACGTCCCATAACTCCCAAAGAGACTTCCCCAGAAACACCTAAAATACTCCCCACAATCTGTAAGGAGTCCAATGTCATCTCCACCGCGCGTAGCTGGATATCTGCATCTGCCCGAAAAGAGGAAAAAGTAATAATACTTTTTTCGCCTCTTTCTACGGCACGAAGATGCATTTCTATTGTTTGCTCATTATCAATATTAAAGACCTTTGTGGCATTGGGAGCGTTTAAGTAAATCTCCTCTTTTGCTTTTGCAATATTTTCTTTACTTCCCAATTCTCCAATATGAGCCGTCCCCACCATTGTACAAACCACCGAAGTTGGTTCTGCAATCTCACAAAGCCTTTTAATTTCACCCAAATGATTCATGCCCATTTCAACAATAACAGCATCAACATGTTTTGGTGCTCCTAATAAATTAAATGGAACTCCCCAGTGATTGTTAAAGTTTTTTTCGTTCGCATGAACTTTGAGTTTTTGCTCCAAAATTTTTTTTGTTAACTCTTTGGTTGTGGTCTTTCCACTGGAACCCGTAACCCCTAAGACTTTCCACCCACAATGACGACGCCACCAAAGGGCTAAATCTTGTAAAGCCCGTAATGTATCGTGCACTTTGATAACGAAGGCTTTGTCTTGAAAAAAATCCATCTGAGAAAGTTCAGAATGAATAATGACCCCTTTAGCTCCTTGTTCGACAGCTTGCTGTAAAAAATGATGAGCATCATGAACCTCACCTTTAAGAGCAATAAACAACTGATCACTTAAATCACTTCTTGTGTCAGTTCCTAAACCAGAAACGACTTCTCCATGATCAACTAAGACAGTGCCGTCGATGATATCCGCTAACTCTTTAGCATTGAATTTCCAGTCGGCCACTGTCACTTTTTTTCCTCACAAAACTCTTTAACTACTTGAAAATCACTAAAAGGAAGAACTTGATCTCCAATAATTTGATAATCCTCATGCCCTTTTCCAGCAATTAAGATCACATCACTTTGCTGAGCCATTTGCAAGGCTTGACCGAT
>JAGRAB010000019.1 GCA_020435085.1 Bdellovibrionales bacterium
TTTTTAATAAAATAAAAAGTAAAACTAAGCGATTTCGATGGTTGGCTCGAAATATGACATTAGAAGAAAAAAAAGCCATAGAAAAATTAGATATTAAAGGCCTTGGTTTTTTAGAAGAACCAAAGAGGGTTTATCCAAATAATCAACTCCTCTCACAAGTGATCGGATTTACCGGGAGAGAAGGGTTTGGTCTTGAAGGTTTAGAAAGAACGCTTGATGACATTTTAACAGGATCTTCAAAAAAAATAATTGTTCCCAGGGACGCTCGTGGACGCCCTTTGCTGAATGATGCCCGTCTTCTCTTTGATGTAAGTGATGGCAAAGATGTCATTTTAACCATTGATCGAGAAATTCAATATTTTTTAGAAAGAGAATTACAACATGCTGTAGATGCCCATGACGCGGAAAGTGCTGTGGGAATTATCTTAGATGCCAAGACTTCAGAAATTTTGGCCATGGCAAATACACCGGGTTATGATCTCAACCAAGCATTGCAATACTCTTCTAAAATTCGTCGTAATAAAGTTGTCATGGATGCTTTTGAACCTGGAAGTACAATGAAAACATTTGTTGTTGCGGCAGGCTTGACCCATAAAATATTTAAGCCTTCAACCAAGTTTGATTGTGAGGGGGGAAGGTTAAAAATAGGGAAAAGGTGGATTACAGAAGCCGATGCAAAGCACGATTTTCAAATGCTGACAGTCACAGAAATTTTAGCAAAGTCATCTAATGTGGGGTCAGCAAAACTAGGCTTTGCAATTACTGATAAAACTCTTTATGAGTTTTTAAAGACAATGGGATTTGGAGAAAAACCAGATGTGATGATTCCTGGTGCGACCTCTGGAATACTACAAGCTTTACCTTGGAATAAGCATTTATTAAGTAATATCTCATTTGGCCATGGAATTTCAACATCGGCGTTACAAATCGCAAATGGCTATGCAGCTGTTGCCAATGGTGGCTTTTTAAATATACCTAAAATTATTAGAGGCATAAAAGATCCGCAATCTGGTGAAGTCACTCCATTTGAAGTTCCCGAAGGGCAACGGGTGATTTCTGAGTCCATCGCATCAACACTCACTTTGATGTTAACACAAGCAACATCAGATGAAGGAACAGGAGCCGCGGCGCGTGTGGCAGGATATCCTGTTGCAGGCAAAACGGGAACAGCACAGAAGGTAGACCCAATTAAGGGGGGGTATTTTAAAAACAAATATATCTCAAGTTTTGCAGGCTTTGCTCCTGCTCATAAACCTCAGTTTGTTATTTATATTGCTGTTGATGACCCTAAAGAAAATTATTATGGGTCTGAAGTGGCAGCTCCTGTTTTTTCTAAAGTGGCAAGCTTTTTATTGCGACGTTCAGGTGTGGCTCCAGTTCTTATTTCTGACAAAAATGTTATTGATAATACTCAAGCACATGTCCAAAATAAGGCTCTTGAAAGTATTAAAAAATTACTCAAGCACGAATCGAGTGAAGTGATGCCTGATATCATTGGAGAGAGCTTGCGAGACGCTGTTAATAAGCTTCGCGGGCGTGTGGCAGAAGTTCAAATTAAAGGCTCAGGACAGGTTGTGAAAGTTTCACCGGATGTCGGGGCCTCGCTCAATCCTGATCAAAAAGTGATTATTGAACTTAAATAAATATACCCTCTAGTAGGAACTTATGAAGTTAGCTCAACTTTTTTCAATCTATCCTGAGTATCGTGTTGGAGAGACTATTCATAAAGATGTTGTCAATATTTGTCGAGACTCAAGAGATGTTGTGCCTGGTTCAGTTTTTGTTGCCATCTCTGGATATAAAGTGGATGGACATGAGTATATTTCTAAAGCAATTGAAAACGGGGCTATTGGTATTGTTGCTGAGTCGACAGCAAAAATACCAAAGGAGTATTCGGGAGCTGTTGTTATTGTTACAGATACGCGAGTGGCTTTACAGAAACTGGCCAGTCACTTTTATGGCAACCCAGCCTCAGAACTTTTTTGCGTTGGAGTAACTGGCACAAATGGAAAAACAACCATTACATATATGGTTGAGGCTATCTTAAATCATTATGGTTGGCCGACAGGAGTTTTGGGAACTATTAATCACCACTTGGGAGACCATGTGTGGAAGTCGAGCCTTACAACTCCAGATGCTGTTGATTTACAAAGACGTCTTAGGGAGTTTTGTGCACTTGGAGCAAAGGCTGTTGTTTTTGAAGTGTCTTCGCATGCTTTAAGCCAGTATCGTGTTGATGAGGTTCCGTTTGATGTGACCGTTTTTTCTAATTTATCTCGAGATCATCTCGACTATCACTTAACAATGGAAAATTATTTTCACAGCAAAGAAAGATTATTTACGGATGTCTTAGCTCAATCTTCAAAGTCAGAAATTTTTGCAGTGATTAATCAAGCTGACGAATATGGGCAGAAAATTTTTCCAACAGATCGAGCCCATGTTTTTCGATATGGAGAAAGAGATGTCGACATTTCTTTTACAATTAACAAAATGGATTTTCAAGGGAGTGAATTTGAAATCATCACCTCAAGAGGAACTGTTGAGGTTCAGTTACCAATACCAGGCTTATTCAATATTTATAATGCTCTTGCGGCCTCGGGCGTTGGTCTTGCAGCCCATATTTCTTTAAGTAAAATTGCAGAAGCCTTGAGTGAGTTTCAAGGAGTGCCCGGGCGACTACAACGAGTACCACTTTCAGATGTTTGTCGTCCGGCTATTTTTATTGATTATGCTCATACTCCTGATGCCCTTGAGAAAGTTTTAGAAAGCTTGAATGAGGTGAGGAAGGCTTCACAGTCACAAGGTCAAATTATTACTGTCTTTGGGTGCGGGGGTGATAGAGATAAGGGAAAACGGCCAATAATGGGGAGCCTTGCTGAAAAATACTCCGACTTGATATTTATTACTTCAGATAATCCTCGAACAGAAGATCCAGAACAAATCATTCAAGATGTCCTTGTTGG
>JAGRAB010000207.1 GCA_020435085.1 Bdellovibrionales bacterium
AATAACACACCGACGACGAAGCAACAAACAGGCAAACTCAATTACTTTGGGTATACTCAAGTTTTGATTACAACCGGGGACACAAATGGTATAGGTCTAGAGATTTCCCTAAAAGCTCTTCATCAACTAAAACCAAAAAAAAACGTTCAGTTTGTTCTCATTACTTCTAAAAAAAATAAAGTTCCAAAACATCTTGGCAAATTCATCACCTCCCAAGTGAAAAACCTTAAAGAGGTGACATCCTTGAACAGTAGCCAAAATATCATCCCTCTTCTTAAGCTCTCATCGCCTCCAAGGGCTTGGGTTGAAAAAGCAGCTCAATATTGTCTCGAAGACCCTTCTCATCGCTGTCTCGTTACAGCCCCCATGTCAAAATCTTCTTTCGGCGAAGGACATACTGAAATTTTAAAACGTGTTTCTAAACAACCTCAGCTGAAAATGGGTTTTATTGGAAAGCACTTTAATCTTGTCCTTGGAACCACACATATTCCTCTTGATCGGGTCGCCAGCTCTCTTTCAAAGAAGCTCGTCGCCGAGTCTTTAGATGCGGCCCTCTTTTTAAATTCTCTTTGTCATTCTCTCCACGAGATTAAGATTCTTGGCTTAAACCCCCATAATGGGGAGGGGGGGGCGATTTCCTCCTTTGATAAAAAGCTCTTCGCTTGGATTCAGTCTCATGCTCGTTCACGGAATCATGTTTTTTCAACAAAGCCGTTTGTTGTTCCAGATACCGCTTTTATTGATGTCAAAAAAAACACCACTTACCTGGCTTGGTATCACGATCAAGGTTTAATTCCTTTCAAGATGGCCCATGGTTTTTCTCAAGGTTTTCAAGTGACACTCGGCTTGCCATTTATTAGAACAAGTGTAGACCATGGAACAGCCCATGATATTTTTGGTAAAGGTATCGCTGATCACAACTCACTTTTTCTTGCTATTACCTCTGCCATTCAGCTCACGAAAAAGTATGGAAATACTATTTTCAATACATAAGGGGGACTTTTATGAAACTCGATCCTGTTATTTTTAGAGAGTACGACATTCGTGGCGTTTGGAACGAACAATTTGATGCTGCTTTTGCAAAAACTCTCGGACGAGCTCATGTCACATTTCTCAAAAAATATAAAAATATTGATAACCCCACTTTAAGTATTGGCCATGACGCTCGACTTTCTTCTCCAGAGATTGTCTCAGCCCTTTCTGAAGGTATTCGCGAATCAGGAGGAAATGTTCTCCGATTAGGTTTAATCACGTCTCCCATTAGTTATTTTTCAACATTTACTCTCAATGTCGATGGTGCCTTTATGGTAACAGGAAGCCATAATCCTCCTGAATTTAATGGCTTCAAAATCTCTGCTGGAAAATCAACAATTTTTGGCCAAGATATCCAAAAGCTCAAAGAAATTATCGATAACCATGAATTTTTAAATGGCCAAGGAAAAGAAGAAACCCTTGATATTTTTCCGTCTTATCTCTCACGATACAAAGAAGAATTCAAAAAGATTAAAAATATTCCCATCGTTCTTGACTGTGGAAATGGTGCTGCCGGGTGCATTGTTCGGCAATTGTTCGAGTCTGTTGGCCTTACGCCAACAATTCTTTTTGAGAAGCCTGATGGCCACTTTCCTAACCATCATCCCGATCCCACCGTAGAAAAAAACCTTCAACATCTCATTCAAGCTGTAAAAGAAAATCAGGCCGTTGTTGGAATTGGTTTTGATGGTGATGCCGACCGCATTGGTATTGTCGATCATACCGGACGCATGATCTATGGGGATGAGCTTATGTGCTTGTGTGCAACCGCTGTATTAAAAACTGCTGAAAATAAAACCATCATCGGTGATGTTAAATGCTCCGACCGAATGTTCGACTTTATCGAACGCGCTGGTGGAAAACCTCTCATGTGGAAAACGGGACACAGTCTCATTAAACAAAAAATTAAAGACGAGCATGCTCCTTTTGGAGGAGAAATGAGTGGTCATATTTTCTTTGCCGACCGAAATTATGGTTATGATGATGCTCTCTACGCCGCTCTTCGAGTTGTTGAGATTCTTGCGCAAACAGGTAAGACAATTCCTGAACTCTTAGAGGATCTCCCTCCTGCATTTAACACCCCTGAACTTCGGATTGATACAACAGAAGAAAAGAAGCACACTATTGTTCAACGTTTAAAAGATGAGTTTTCTCAACCGTCAGATGAATACTCTGTGAATTTGATCGATGGTATTCGAGTGAGTTTTCCTTCGGGTTGGGCACTTGCCCGTGCTTCAAATACTCAACCTGTTCTTGTTTTACGATTTGAAGCTGATACAAAAGAAAACCTCAATAAAATTCAAAAACGCTTTGAAGATATCGTCAACCCAATGCTCTAAGGGGCCAGCTTTAAACAGTTATATTTTGACTTTAAGAAACCATAATGCACTATTGTTACCCTTTAGGAGCTGGCACCTTAAGCAGATTTTTTTTCTTTACTGGATTTAATAGCTTTTATTAAATCTTGAATAATTGCTGTTGCAACATGTTTTTTAAACTTTTCAAAGTCTTCTTTGTTAATATGCAGATCTGTATTTTTTGATCTTTTTTGTAACTTTTCCTTTTGTCGAGGTAACATTTTATTACCTTCTTTTATGTACAGAAAAAATTTTCCGTTCTTTTTAAAGTGTAAATATGAATTAAAGTCTAAAGGGTTTTCTGTAGATATATGATGAATCTGAACAATCGCCATATCAGGATTTGCATTTGAGTCAATAAGATTTGGAATTCGATCTTTTGTTGGAACAAATGTAAGTGCAATTTCTTCCCTTTCTGACTGTTCAAAAACTGTAAAGTTCTCAACTGTTTCTGCCCACTCTTGAAAATGGAATTTATCTGTCTGAACAAGAAACGGTTTTTGACAGTGGACATCTATTCCCTGCAGAGCGAGCTCTCTCTCTATTGACTCCGCAAGAGTATCTAAAAAAACCGTCCCTAAATGAAAGCCAATTCCTCCTCGCCCAACAAAGAAATATCCATGGATCTTTTGAGAATCAATTGGGATCA
>JAGRAB010000208.1 GCA_020435085.1 Bdellovibrionales bacterium
ATTTGTTGGCAGGGGCCTTGTGCGATTCCTTTTGATAAAATGGTGGATGGCGAAGATCTTTTGGAAAAATCAAAGATTGAAGGTTCAATGATGCTTCACTTTATCATTGAAAAATTTCATCAACCCCTTTTTGTAGGCGTGGCATTACAGAGGTTATTTTCTAGTCTCGTCAAAGATGTCCTCGTTGAAAACTTCGGGGTTCATACTCAAAAACTTAAGCGTGAAGGGGATGATATTTTTTATGAAAATAGAAAATTAAGTATTTCTATTGCGACACAATCGCCAGTGAGTACTTTAATTCACTTTGCTGCAAATATCTCAAATGAAGGTACTCCAGTGAAAACTTCAAGTTTGCAAGATTTCAATATTTCTCCCAAAGAATTTTCAGATATTTTAGCAAAAAGATTTATTGAAGAGATCAATGGTATTGAAATGGCAACCATGAAAGTCAAATGGGTCCGTTAATTAAGGTACCAGCTACTTTTTTGCGTCTACACTGCATCATTTTCTTATTTTTTATTGGTAATTTGATATTACTCATTAGCCTCTTAGGTTGTACAAAACCCGAAAAAGCAAGTCCGAGTGACGCATTGAGAGTAGGAATTCACGATACCATTGATCAAATGAATGTCTTTACTCAAAGCTCAACTGACTTTTGGAAAATTCAAAATCTTCTTTTTGAACCCCTCTTGAGGAGAGATCCAATAACAGCAGATTTAAAGCCAAATCTTACCAAGAGCTATTCATGGTCCGAAGATAAAACTGCGATTACTTTTGAACTTAAAAAAGGTTTGCAATGGTCTGATGGTGAACCTTTGACGAGTGATGATGTTCTTTTTACATTTAGAGCTCACGATAATCCTCTTTATAAATCTTTATATATAGGTGTATTTTCTGAGTTGGTAGAAGATCTTACTGTTAAAAGTTCAACAGTATTTACAGTGAAATTTAAAAGAGCTTTATACTCTAACCTTTCTAACTTGGGTTTGAATTTATTTATTTATCCAAAACATAATTATAAAAATGGAAAAGCTCTCTCTCTTTCAGTCAATAGTGGGCCTTATAAAATTAAAAATTTTCAAGCTGGAAATTTTTTAGAAATCAAAACAAATCCTTATTGGCATGGACGATCAGATCCAGAATTGCAAGAGAAGTATTTGATACCATCTATTAACTTTCTATCTGCGGCAAGTGAAAGATCTTTATTTGATCTTTTGCAATCTCATAAAATTGATTTTTTTCAGAGCTTGTCTCCCAAATCGTACTTAGAATTTGCAAAAGAATATTCAGAAAATACAACATGGAAACCAGTCTGTGGAGAAAACTATCGATTGACTGGAATGCGGCTTGTTTCTTTGAACCATACTCGTCCAGGGCTTAATGAATTGGCTGTGAGACAGGCGATGATGCTTGGGTTTGATCGTCAAACAGTTAATAAGAAGTTTTTTAATGAACAACTTGAAATTGCCAAAGGTCCGTGGAGTGAAAAACATCCTTACGCAGATGCCGAAAAAGTAGGTGTTAATCTCTTTGACCCAGTCAAGGCCAATCGGCTTCTTGAAAGTCATGGATGGATGGTCAACTCGAAGACGGGAATCAGAGAAAAAAGTGTGAAAGGGCATCGTGAGATCTTAAGTTTTCATTTTTTGGATTACAATACAGAAAACAAGCCGCTTCTCACTTTATTTAAAGAATCAATGAAGAAAATTGGAATAGAAATAAATATTCAATTACGTGGTTTTTCTGAAGCCATGAGGCGGTTGAAAGAAAGACAGTTCGACCTTGCTTTTCATCAAGCCCAATGGAATGTTCTCGAGCCAAACTTACGATTTTGGTATTTTTCAAAAACAAATGGAAATTCTTATATGAATATTGGTGGCTATAAGGATACAAAGCTGGACCAAATTATACTAGATATTGAGAAGAGTTTTGATTCTAGAGAGCGAAAACAACTTTATCAAAAAGCCTATGTGCGAATCGCAGAGCAGTTACCAGAGCTTTTTTGGTTTCATGACAAAGCTCTTTGTTATTTTGTTTCCAAAAAAATCCATCGGCCCCAAGATAGTTTGCCCTACGATTTAGGCCTTTCCACTTGGACCTTTTAAGGTGCCATCTTACTTGCTGCTCAGATTTGCGTTATTTCCCATAACGCAAATCTGAGCAGCAAGTAAGGCCCCTTAGGGGGTGTGAAGCTTTATTCGTGCTTCTAGGTCTTTAACCACTTGAAGCTTAAATTTTTTGGAGTCTTTTGTATCAAATTGTGCTTTGTAATCTTTGATTGAAAGGTATTCATATCGAACTTTAACTGTTTGAAAAAAACGAATACTCCATTCACCTGGAGTTTGAACATGATGAAGACCTCCACTATAGGCAAGGATAAAGATACCATCATCAAGCTCGAGAAGAATATCTGAAATACCTCCGCGAACAGACATCGGGTTTCCTTCAAGGTCTAAACCTGTTTTGCGCATCATTCGCCCTTCGGGAGCAAGACAGATAATGGAATTTTCATCAATTTGATTTAAAAAACCAGACCAAGTTTCGTCTTTTTTACGAGTAATAGAAATCATTTTAGGTGCGATAAACCAAAGAAGACTTCCAACAAAAGGTCTTTTCATTGTTTTATCAGCAACGGGGACAGAGGCGTATCTACTGCCAATCCAAATAAAATGAAAAGGCATTGTTGAAATAAAAATAGGTTCAAACAGACTGGTGTGGTTAAAGAAAGCATAAAGTTTAACATCGCGCCAGTTGGTAAGTGGTATTGAATTCACCCAAGTCACTTCAAAGCGAAAAAACATTCGACATAAAATTTTAAAGCCAGCGATAGCTAAAAAACGAAACAATTGCATGCCTTATATGTATCAAATTTTAATTGATGAGATAAGGGGGCTATCCTTATGTCTAGATAAGATGAGTGATATTTTATTTTTGAGTTGGGTTAAAGAGCCACAACTTCTTGAATCTCAGGGAAAAGTTCTTGTAAGCGAACTTCAATACCTTGCTTGAGCGTAATCATAGAGGAGGGACAGCCTGAACAAGCTCCTTGCATATAAAGATAGAGAATCCCATTTTCATATTTATTAAATACAATATCTCCACCATCCATGGCCACAGCCGGACGGATTTCTCGATTAAGAATTTGTTTAATTTGTTTCACGATTTCAGAGTCATTAGAGTTTTCTTCAGCTTGCTCAGTATTCACTAAGACAGGAAGCCCACTTTCCACATGTTCTTTAATGAGGTCTGAGAGGGGAGCGGCAAGTGTTTCCCAATCGACCCAGTCTTGCTTTGTCACAGTTACAAAGTTAGGTCCAATAAAAACTCCTGCGGTCCATGGAAAACCAAAAAGCTTTGAAGCCAAAGGTGAGTTTTGTGTTTCACTAGCCGATGAAAATTGAATCGAATTATCAGTGATGTGTTCAGTAATCACAAACTTCATCGACTCAGGGTTTGGAGTCGCCTCATAATAAACTTGAATTTCAGACATTTTCTCTCCTCACTGGAATTCAGTGTTTTTATAACGGATTTCATAAAAAATGGCAATTTCTTGAAGGCCAAGGGGCAGATAACTGACCAACTACTTAAAATCCCTCGGGTATCGAGAAGGTATGGCTGTTGTATGCGTAATTTGGCATGGTTGTACATGTTAAATACAATTGAACTCAAAGACTTATTTCTTCAAATCTAAATAAAATGAGTTATAGAACTTGATGGTTATAAATCTTATATTATCTGCAATATAGCCTATGGCCATCTTTTTGCAAAACTCCAACTGAACTTTAAAATTTGACCTATTCAAATTCAAAGAAGGAGATTTTATGAACAATTTTTGGCAAATGGTGCCGGCAACGATGATTGCGGCAACTCTATCTATTTCAGCTTGGGCGGGGGAAGTGGCCTTTAAACTTCAAGGTACCTCTAGTGGCGGGACTCAGTTTCGACTGATCGCCAATGGTTTATGTGACTATGGTAACGCAACGTCATTTTCAATGAACCGCGGAGTGATTGAAGGTCGCAGGTTTCGGAAGACATCAAAATATATTTCAAAAAGCAATAAAGATGAATGGCGTGTAACAAATGATTGTCGCATCAATCAACAAGTCACTGATGACTTACTAGAGCCAGGCAAAGCCTTAGAAGTTGTCATTTATGATGATCGCGGCTATGAAATCGATCGTTACTATGCAGTTGTTCCGTGTCAAAAAGATTTCAAAATTATTGAAAAGCAATCTATCTTTACAAGAGATCTCCAATTAGTAGAAGCCGTTGTTTGCGATACAAAGCAAGGTGATACAACTATTGTTAAAGATGTTCAGGCAAGTACAATCGGAACACAAACGAATTCAGATATTATTGTTATAACAACTCCCACTCAAGATCAACTGCCTGAAGTTGAGCAAAACTGTTCGTTAAGCGCGTCTGTAAACGGTGCCGCTGTAAGATTAACAGCAGGCTGTATTCGTGAGGATATTTTAGCTGTAGAAGTTTTAAACGAGGGCCAAGTTGTATTTTCTAACTACGTAAAAGTAAAAGGTGGAACATATTATAACGCCGCTTCTTATCAAACACTGCTGCGAGATGAGACAAAAAATATCTCATTAACTATTCGTGCTCACTCAGAAAGGTATAATGAAAATTTCTCTCGCAGAAATGTTGTGATTCAAAAAGTTCCAACTTTCACAAGTATGGTTAAAATAGCAGTTTTATCTTCAAACCTACAAACGCCAAAAGCTCAAGATAAAGCTTTAGGTCGTGGCGTTTATTATGAAGCCCAAGTAGAGGTTGCTGTTCAAGATAATGATATTGACCCAAATTATCCTGAAAATGAAATTTTAGTGGAATTGATAAGCTTAACGGATGGTCAAAATCAAGTGATTGACTCTCGTCGTGTTTCAACAGGAAAGACGGCCCGATTTAGTTTGACGGGTGAATACATCCGCCCATTGCTTTTTGGATCAGACCACTGGGATGAAGAAAGTCCGCTTCAAAAAGGAACGAATACATTTAAGGTTCGTGTCTATGATGCTTATGGAAAAACGACATATAAAGAATCGGATGTCATCGAAGTTATAGTTAAGTAATATCAAAAGGTACGGACACACTTGTGGGACTCATAGCATTAATTTCCAAAACTGATCTTTTTAAATCTAGAAATTTTGTTATCTACCGCTTTGATGGACCAGTTTAATGGGTTAATGCTATGAGTCCCACAAGTGTGTCCGTACCTTAGGGTGCTTGAAGGGCTTCAAAGCGTTCGGAAGTAGGGTTATATTTATAAATATTGAGATGTGGTACCAGGTGGCTATCAAAG
>JAGRAB010000209.1 GCA_020435085.1 Bdellovibrionales bacterium
ATGCACTTGAGCTGCTTGAGAGAGCTTTAAAAAAGTCCTCCCATGGCCACCCTGTTTCCACTTTGTAGATGCCCATTTAAGAGCTTTTCGATAGTCATTGTGATCATAAATCGTCATATGTCATCCTTCCGATAGAAGGTATCCTTACAAAGAAAGCCTACCTCGTCCATTATAAATTAATTTAATAATAATTAAATATTTAATTTTTAATTAATTTATAATGGATTTTTTAAGGGGTGAGCTATAGGTTTGTCTCAATTTAAGACAAAACCCAAACCCCAAGGAGTTAAAATGAAAATCTTGATCCCTACACTATTTACCATTATGGCATCAGCCTCTTTTGCTCACGCCTCTTCATATTACGTCAATTGTACAAATGCTGATGGCAGCATTCATAATGTCTCTGGTCATAGTTTTGGCACAACAATTCGTTATTATGATTATGACAACAATAAAGAAGTTACAGAATTCGACCTAGAAGGTGAAATTGATGTTATAAAAGTTCTTGCCACAATAAAAGAGGAAACCCACGGTGGCGATTGTGGTGGATATGGCTCCAGTGAAAAAACGTACGTTGTTGAGGCTCGCATGAAGCTTTCTGATGCTGTCAGTAAAAAAGCTAAAGAATATGTCGGCAACAGCTCTCAAATTTATTTATGCGAAGATTCATCAAGCTGGATCACTCCCCCTTGTGATGAAGGTGGACTCGAAAACTAAAAAATGGAGCCTTGGCAGAGGAGCTCTCTTCCCCTGCCATTTTCTCTATTTCTCTCTAAAAAATTATATATTTAACGCATTGCATTTTTATTTTTAATTTGATAGGATTTTCACCTTTGACCCACTTTCTTTGAAGCAACATCTTGAAATTATTTAAACTGGAGAATTTTGTTTGAAAATCCGCTGGCTATTTATACTTATCACTCTATCGGTACTTTGCCTTCAGTGCTCTCCCTCGTCAAAATCACAAAATGCTGGTGGCCCTATAGCAAGCCCCACTGCTTCTCCTCAAAACCCCAATTCTTTTCATGAAACACCTCTTCTTAATCCCGTCATTGGTCGCCCCGTTGATGTGCAAATAGGAGATTGGGATTCTCAAGGCTCACCGATGCCACCTCCTCCACCAGTGAATGAGCCTTTCCATTTAAAATGTTATGGCTTTATGCAAGATCAGCTCAGCAGAAAAGCAAGGTTTTGTGAGACCTGTGATGAAGTTTCTTATCGTTTGTATCGCCTGTATGAGTTCGAAGTCGATCATGCACATCTTACCGTTCAACTTGAAAACATGAGCTATAAAAAAATTGCCTTTGTCAGTTACTTAGATTCAACATCAGAAGTTTCGGAAACCTATGAAGTTGATTCGGATCTGCAATTAGAGAAACCTCTGGTCAATTTATACTTTCAAGCTTTTGAGAACTGGGAGCAAGATCCTCCCAAAAAAAGCTTGGGTTTAAAAATTCATCTGGGACAAAAAATAGCTGATAAATATGTTAATATTTTTAAGGACTTTGAGTTTAATTTTTTAACCCCAAGCTTGTCGGCAACTGCAGAAGTTTTTCTCGGTGATAGCAATAATAATTATTCTGAGGGCACCCCTAAATTACTCTTTGAAGTTCAATGTCAAAATCCAGGCATGTCCTCATTTGACTGATTCTTTTGGGATTCATACTACCAATGAAGACCCATATTTGTTCCAAACATGAAGTTCTTTAAATCTTCGGCCTCCACTTCAGGAGTAGTTGTTCGCTTCCATTTTCCAATCACATAAACGCCCTCTCCTTGTAGAAAAAGCTTTTTCCCTAAAACAAACCCCACACCTGCCGCTTGAATCACTCCCTCTCCATCAACATCGACAAGGTCATTCGTCGCGACTCCTGAGTTCACCTGATCTAAGTTAGCGTTTGCCGTAATAACAGAATGATTGCCCGTAAGATAAATAAGAGCCTCTTCAAAGACTCGATATCCAACAATAACCCCTCCCTCATATCCCGATGCTTTAATTTTAGAGTTTGCGACAATTTCATTTGATTGCCCTGCATTTTCTTTTTGCTCATCTTTAATTGTCCCCCATAAAAGTCCTCCAAAAACAGAGGCTGACCAGCTCCCTTGCTTTGAATTTGCAAGTGAGTCTCCAAAAAACTGCAATTTCAACCCTGATACGTAAGGCCCCTCTAAAGTGGCTTCATTATAAATATCCAAGAAAGACGAGGCACCAACATGCAACTTTAAGCCAAAATCTTGAGCCTCATCAATATTTGGATTTGTTGATGGCGTTGCTGTTAAAGGCTCTTTAATCATTTTTATATTTGCTGTTCCCGCAAGTTCCACAGCAACTTCTCCCCCTAGGGTTTGCCCAATGACTTCTGGAGACATCAATCTTGTGGTAGGCTTTTTAAAGTTCACAGAACAGCCTAACGGCAATAACAACAAAAATAATAGACCTAACCGCTTCTTCACTTTACCCCCCATTATCTCTTGCCAATGGCAAAAAATGTTACTGATGATAGAATTTTCATACACCCCTCAAACAGCCTTTCCACAAATAGAGTTTTATGCGATTATCTGCACTCAAACTTATGAAAACTGTAGAAAAAAAGGCCCTGACAAAACCATGAAATCTCTTTCACAATTATTTTTTTTCATTTTGATTTCTTGTATGGCTTTTGGTCAACCTTTTAAATCTTTTGCCTCCGAAGGCATGTCTCGACGTGGCTTTCTGAAACTCCTTGGAAAAGCGTCAGCCGGTGCTGCTGCAATGACCTCATTGCCAACATCTGCCACCATAGAAGGTCTTCTCAAAGAAGATGGAGAGCATTTAGGTATCGATGAAATGCTTGAGGCCTATCGAAAAGAACTGATAGATTCTGGACTCCTCAGAGACCTTCAAGGCCCCATTTCAGAAGGGCAAATACGAAGACTTGATTGGTATCAACGCCTTCTTGCAAATGCCATGAACAGTAAAGATGTCCCTAAAAATATAAAAAAAATGGCCACCCATCTCTATAAAGAATTTAAAATTTTTCATCCCAGCCAAATAAAGATTTCCACTGATGCGATTCATACACCTAATAATCATCAAGATAACCTTGAACCTTCATCAGAAATTTCTTCTCAAGAAAGCACCAAGCATCTTAAAAAACTGATTAAAATTAGAGAGCAACTCTCCCCAACACTTCTTGTCCGAATGGCTTGGCAATTTTATTTTATTAATGATCTCGTTTTAAAGACAGAGTCTCCCGACGATGATATTGAAGATCTTGAAACTTATTTTAATCATTTAGTTGAATTTATTATTGAATACGAACAGATTCTCACTGATTCCGAACCCCATACACTGGACCTTGCCGAACAGTGGCTTTACGAAGTTTCCCATCTCTTTGAGATCCCTGTTGTTCAAGAAGCAAAAAAGCAAAGAGATTCATGCTCTTTGCTTCTTAACTCATCACAATTAGTTTCTCACTAAAAACAAGTTTTACTAATAAAAGCATGCCCTTGTTTTCGATAAACTTTAAACCAATCACTACTATGGTTTTCTGTCCAAATTTTTCGACCACCCTTAGCCATCCCAAGCTTTCCACCAGATGTTGACGGCTTTGCTCTTAAGAGACAGTCTTTTGCTGGAGTTCTCATAGCATTGCCACTCATTACCGAAGCTGGTTTCTTTTTTGCAATTTTTTTAGATTTTGAAATTGTTTTTTGCGGTTTCATAGGCTCAGGAGTCATATCTTGTTCTGGCTCTTCTGCCGTAGCTTGTGAAAAACTAGAATCTGGCATTTCCTCTTGTGGTTCTGGAGTTGGCTCAGGAATATTTGCCATATCCCCTTTTGGTTCCTCAGGTGTATTTTGAATATCCGCTTGATTCCAATTATCTTGAGCCTCTGCCCCCGGATCATCAAAGAATGGATCTCCATCTGGATTAGAAACTCCCTCAAAAGTAATTTCAGAATCAATATTCTGTGGAGAATCTCCCTTTACTTCTCCATTATTTTCAGGAGATGTCGCACAAGACACCACAAATGCAGTGGATATAATGATAAGGAAAATTTGCTGAATCATAACTCAACCCCTTTTTTTATTTTTCGGATGAATTTGTATGAGACTAAATGTTTCAGCAATAAACAGGACTAAGATCCTGTAAAATTTAAAAACTGCCTTACTTAATTGTGTGAGAATACTTTAAAGTCCTTAGTTTGGCTTAAGAATTGCCTTGTCATTAGGGATGAAGCGAGATTGCCCTTATTGTTCAAGTTCCAAAGAAAAAGTATCGAATCACGGACACTTTGTCCGTGCCTCAGATCAACGCATTATGGCTCGCTATTATTGCACCCATTGTTGTAAGTCTTTTTCTCAAGCCACCTTTCAAAAATGCTATCGTCAGAAGAAAAGAAAACTCCACCCCAGAATCCGTGAGCTTATCAATTCCAGCGTTTCTCAACGTCGCATTGCTCGAATCTTAAAAGTCTCCCGGACCACTGTGGCTCGAAAAATTAAACTTCTTGGCCTCCACTCTGACGTCAAAAATTTCAAATACTTTCACTCACGCTCAGTTGTCACTCACTTTCAATTCGATGACCTTGAAACCTTCGAGCACACCAAGTGTAAACCTCTTTCCATCACCATGGCCGTTGAAACAGAAACCAGGAAGATCATTGGCTATGAAATCAGTCGAATGCCGGCAAAAGGAAAGCTTGCAAAGATTGCCAGAAAAAAATATGGCTACCGAGAAGATGAGAGGAAAAAGCGAAGAAATTTATTATTTAAAGATTTAAGTCAAAGAGTCAGCCCTGTGGCCGAGATTTACTCCGATGAAAACCCACATTATCCACCAACCATAAGAAAGTGGTTTCCTCAAGGCACTCACAAGACAACAAAAGGAAGAAGGGGCTGTGTTGTGGGACAAGGGGAGCTTAAAGCTGGAGGGTATGACCCTATATTCTCACTCAATCACACCTATGCAAGTATAAGGGATAATATCAAACAGCTTTCAAGAAGAACCTGGTGTACGACAAAGAAGGCAGAGAGGTTAAGGGATTTAATTAATATCTATATTGATTATCATAACAATGTGTTAACAGCTTAAAAGTAAAAAAAGCCAGATCTCAAAAGGCTTCGAAGTTTTTCCATCCCTGAGAGGGGCTTTCTCTCGGCCATCCAGGCCGCGAGAGCAAAAAACAAAGCAAAAACAACAAGGGATGTCCGAGAGGGTTTTGGTGAGATCGAAATCGTAACCCACAATTATGTGGGGCAGTTTTTAAAATTTAGTGATGGGAGCCTGAAAGGGCCTGCTCCCTCTTTTTTTGCCAATGATATCGCAAAACATAAAAAGGTTTTTTCAGTGTTTCTTGCCATGGTCGAACTAAAAATCCTTTTAAATCAAAATAAAAGTTGAGATCCATATTCTTGTGAAAAAATATGCTGGCAGAGCGCGAAAGTGCTTGAAAACGTTTATCGGCATCAAAATGAAAAGAATGTTTTTCATCAGGAAATAAATGATATACTGGTGACTTATGCAATTTAAAACGTCCATCGATTTGAAAAAGTCGATAACCCAAATCAACATCTTCAAAACCATAAAATATATAGTCACTCCTAAATGGTCCTAATTTTTGAATTGTCTTCCTTGAAATGCTCAAGCCATAAGTACACGTGTACTTCCAATAATTATAGAGATCCTCCCAGTTATCGGCACACTTAAATTCTTCCCAATAGCTACTTTGTGAATATGTATCTCTTTCTTTTACAATATTTTGATAGCCACTAAATTTTTCAGTTGCATCTTGAGTCAGCATATAGCGCGGAAATTGAATAATCATATCGTCCTTCAAGTCCAACTCAAGTTCTTTAAATATTGTTGGTGCGACAAGAATATCTGAATCTACAAATAGGAATTTTTCACCCCGTGCAAAGCGCATTCCCATATTTCTTGCTTGTCCAGCTCGATAACTATTATCAAATCCATTTTTCGTCTCACGTGGATAACGAATTACTCGAATTTGTAAATCAGGCTCACCAATTTCCTGAAAAGCTTTTTGAATAGATTGACTTAGGTCAATTTCATTTCCATCATCTACAAAAATAAGTTCAAACTTTTCTTTAGCATATTCTTGATTTGTTAAATTTATAAGAACTTTACAAGCATGATCTATTTGATGTCGAACAGGAATAATAATTGAAAATGTAATTTGTGTATTTTTATTTTTATGCGACTGATAATAAGGACTTCCCCAACTTTCTAACCCTAATAACCACTCTGCAGCCAATGAATTCGGGGAAACTAAAAATGGAAAATGTATCGCACTTGTACTTGGCCAATACTCAGATGGCTCCTGACAAAAAGATTTAATGGCCTTACCCAATTTAGGAGCGAATTTAAAGTTTTTCTCATCGGTGACCTCTGGAGATTTTTTGCTTGTATTTAAAAATTCAACACGATGCCAATCTTCTTTATCAATATAAGAAAATAGAATTTTTGAGTCCCCTGAGATATCGAAAACATAGAGTAAATAAAATTCCACTTTTGTTTCTTTTAAATTTTTATATATTTTTTGAAAAGTTTCAGTAGGACGAACTAATACTAAGATAGTTTTTCCCTTAAGGATAAATTCATCAACCATATCATCAAATGCATTGAACTCATTAATAAAATCTGGGTTAATTAATACCTCATGGCCCAATTGCGAGTATTTTCTATAAACACTCTCTCTTTCCGTGAACCCTAATGACATAAAATTGCACGGCAATGTGACTCCTGAAAAACCTAGAGCTTTTAAGTCAAATTCATTTGGCCAAGTCACTTCAGATATTTTTGTATGTAACGATGGACAATAACTACAAGAACTTTTACATCCAGAAGCCACAGGAAGATAATATCTCGGCTTTCTCTTAAGGGGTAACTTCACTGGAAGTTGAGATTTATCTATCCCAAAATAAAAAAGACTTATTTGTTTTACTAAATCTTTTCGAAAACGGTATTTCACATAAACATGTGCCAAAATTCCATATTTCTTTATATTTCCAGATACAACGCAGTAGTAATGATACAGTTTCCAATAAAGAAATATTCCCACTTTGCGAATTTTTGCGTGATAAATATTCCAATAAAAATTCAATAAAACTTTCCAATATAAAAAGTGAGCAGCAAATAAGACCCCTCGCTTTATGCTTCCATGATAGATTTTCCAATAACAAAAAAGTCCTAATGATACTACTGGTTGTCGCACCCCTTTATGGTACAACTTCCAATACATAAATGTCCCCGCAAAGATAGCCAATCGACGAATTATTTTGTAATAGATGTTCCAATACGTGAAAAGTGCAAATCCTCTTAATTGCTTATAATAAATACTCCAGTATATAAATGAAGACAGTGATATAGCATTTTTCCGAATGATTTTCTGATAAATATTCCAGTACATAAAAAGAGCACTTCTCTTAAAGGCAGAAAGGCTCACACAATAGACAGAGTACAGTTTCCAAAAAACCTCATTCCCAATAATATAAACAGGATGAAAGAAAATAAATAAAACCAAAAGCTTCATTTGCAAAAGATAAACATTTGATAGTTGAAATTGGACCTCTTTAGATTTTTCTCCTTTTTGAAAAAGTTTTTGATAAGCATATTTCTAAAACGAAGAAGTCA
>JAGRAB010000210.1 GCA_020435085.1 Bdellovibrionales bacterium
CCAATGAGCAAATTAATCTTTTACATTCTTCATTGATCGCCGTTCATCAAGCTCGATCCGTAAAAGAAATGGAGTCTCTTTTATTTCATGCTTTGAAAAAAAGTCTTTACCTTGATTGGATACGAATTATTTTCAATACACAGTCAAATCTTAATCAAATTCTTGAATCCAAAGATCAACACAAAATTTTAAAACTTCCCATACTTACAAGCTCAAAAACACCTGGGATCATTTTATTTGCACGCGACTCTCGCCGTCCCTTTCGAGCTGAAGATGAGGAACTTCTCGACCAAGTCTCAGAAGCTGTTTCCCTTTCTATTTCTCGCTTGATTGCTCTTGAAGAATCTGAAGCCATAAAAGCACAATGGGAAACCACATTTGATGCTTTCTCTGAGCCACTTTGCCTCATTGATAAAAAACAACAAATTATTCGTTCGAATCATGCAATGGTTATCGCCACCGGGCGTCCGTACAAAGATCTTATTGGAAAAAATCCATTTGAAATTATGCTTTCTTCACAATCAAAAGACATTGAGCAACTCACTCCTCCTTTTCGCCGAAGAGTGGATATTTCTGAAGATGGAACACAAACAATTTATGATATTTTTTGTCAATGGCTCACCGACAGTCCTCAAGAGGACTATCGAATTGTTATTTTTCGAGATGTGACAGAAGAGGCACGTCTCGAAAAACATGCCCTTGAATCCGCAAAAATGGCAGAGCTTGGAATTATTGGAAGTAGTATTGCTCATGAATTAAATAACCCTTTAGGTGGAATGATTAGCTTTCTTCAACTCATGAAAATGGATTTAAAAAAAGAGAACCCTCTCCTTGAAGATGTCGTTGCAATGGAAACCGCTGCAAAGAAATGTAAAGACATTATTGAAAGCCTTCTTGGTTTTGCACGTAAAGAAGGCGAAAATAGTGAGTCTTCTTTTTTTGTTGAAGATGCCATTCATCACGCTTTAAAGCTTGTTGAAATACAAACAAAATCCATGGGAATACAAGTTCACTGGTCACCACAAAATAAGACTGTCCGAGTTCTTGGTAACCAAAACCAAATCGTTCAAGCATTAAGAAACATTTTACAAAATTCTATAGAAGCCATTGAACGACGCCGGACAAAAATGGATTCAACAGGGGCCATTGGACATATCCACATTGATACATTGGTTAAAGGCCGGCATATTTTTATCACTCTCCAAGACGATGGTGATGGAATTCCTAAAGACGCTCTACCAAAAATATTTAATCCATTGTTTTCATTGAAAAAGACAGGATTGGCTACTGGACTGGGCCTAACAGTTGCCTTTAAAATTATTAATGAACACAAAGGACACCTAGAATTTTCTTCCCAACTCGGAGCAGGAACTACGGCAAGAATATCCATGGAAAGTCTAGAATTGTAATCGTCTAGCCAAGTTTTTGACGGGAAAATTTGACACCGCCAAAGCCCCGCCAGTATCCTATAAGAGTTGAACGTATCCTCTTTTTAGCTTCAAAAGTATCTTCGCAACTTGCAGTTTTTTAATCCAAAACATTTCCAAGATGGAAATGTGGAAACGACGGAAGGAGTCCAATGCAAGGTCATAGAATTCTCATTGTTGATGATGAGGCAAGCTTACGATCCGCACTTTTTCGTGCTCTTGATCGAAAAGGATACCAAGCCCTCACCGCTGCTTCTAAGAAAGAAGCCGAAACAATCGCACAATCAGATAAAGCCATTCACCTTGCACTTATCGATTTAAAACTTCCTGATGGCAACGGACTGCAATTGATGGATTCTCTTAGAGGCCTTCATAAAAATATTCAATTTATTGTTCTTACTGGTTTTGGAAGTATTGAAACAGCTGTACAAGCAACTCAAAAAGGAGCTTTTCACTTTGTCACAAAGCCATTTAATCTCGATGAAATTTTGAGTCTTGTTGAAAAAGCACTCACTCAAGGTGACTTACAAACTGAAAACCAACAATTAAAATCAGCTCTTCATAAGAAATATCGTTTTAATAATATCATTGGACAATCCAAAGAAATTCAAGATGTCCTTGACCTTGTTGAACGCGTGGCCGACTCAGACTCCACCGTTCTTGTTACTGGTGAAAGTGGTACTGGAAAAGAACTCATCGCCAAAGCCATTCACTATAACTCTACTCGCTCGAACAAGCCTTTTGTTCCCATCAATTGTGGTGCTATTCCTGGTGAGCTTCTCGAAAGTGAACTTTTTGGGCATGTAAAAGGAGCTTTTACTGGGGCTATTTCTAATCGTATGGGCCGATTTGAAATGGCTGAAGGTGGAACTATTTTTCTCGATGAAATTGGCGATATGGATGTCAATCTGCAAGTGAAGTTATTAAGAGTCATTCAAGAGCGTCAATATGAGCCTGTTGGATCAACAAAAACACAATCAACGAATGTCAGAATTATTGCTGCCACCCATAGAGATCTTGAAAAATCTGTTGCAGATGGTCTGTTCAGAGAAGACTTGTTCTATCGATTGAATGTTATTCCGATTCATATTCCATCTCTTAAAGAACGACGCTCTGATATCCCCCTCCTCCTTAATCACTTCATGGATGAGTTTGGAAAAGCAAAAAATAGACAACTTGAAGGTATTTCTGATGAAGCCTTAGAAACACTTTATAATTATTCTTGGCCTGGAAATATTCGAGAGCTTGAAAACCTTATTGAACGACTCACAATTTTAAAGTCTAAAGGAACAATATCTATCGAAGATCTCCCCCCCAAGTATCGAGCGGGAAGTCATCTTCAAAATCAAGGTGGGCTTGTTCAAATCCCTGAAAGTGGAATGGACTTTAACTCTGCCGTGGATGCTTACGAAAATGAGCTCATCCTTAAGGCCTTAGAAAAAACTGGATGGAACCGAAACCAAGCGGCTCTTTTGCTTCGGCTCAATCGCACCACTGTGGTTGAAAAAATAAAAAAGAAAGGCCTCAGACCACCTGAAGCCAACGCTTAAAGCACTGAATTTATTTATTCTTAGGGTTATAACCATCCGTGGCAACAACCATCAGAGTTGCCTTAATCCTCTTTAAAATATAAAGTTTTGTCTTTGGAGGCATAGCTTTGAGTCACGGATTGTCATTAATTTTACCATGCTTAAATGAAGCCCAAGCAATACCCGTGGTTTTACAAAAACTGCTACAAACAAAAACACAAATTCTTGCGACAACAAAGCTGACAGATATTGAAATCATTGTTGTGGATGATGGCTCTACTGATTCATCGGCAGAAGAATTGCGTAAATTTGGAAACCAAATTCAAGTTATTTCTCATGGGAAATGTAAGGGTTATGGACGCGCATTAAAAACTGGATTTGAAGCTTCAAAACATTCTCTTATTGCTTTTTATGACCTCGATGATACCTGCCAACCATTAGATCTCATTCCTATGATCGCTGCTGCTACTCAAAATGATGTTGGTATGGTCAGTGGGTACCGAATGACTCAAAATACACAAATGCCTCTCGTGCGTTTTATTGGAAATACTTTCTATAAAAATCTCACACGTGCTTTATTAAAAACATCTGTCGGCGACTGCTGCTCTGGGTTTAGACTGTTTCACCATCGCTACAAGGATCAATTTATTGAAATTCTCCCTGATAATCTCAACTTTACCCTAGCAATGACAATTGCCTTTCTCCGACAAAAAGGAACATATTTAGAGGTTCCCATTCAGTATGAAGAACGCCGAGGTGATTCAAAACTCATTCCCATGATTCATGGACCACTTTTTCTAGGAACCCTTCTTCGCTACAGCTTGTCTCCAAAATTTTCTTACAAACGACTTTCATCACTACCAAATTCAATATGAGCTCTCCACTACAAGTTTCAATTCTCATATGCGCACATAACGAAGAATTGAAAATTGGACAACTCCTTGTTTCTTTGGCGCATCAAACATTTGCAGATAGAATTTCTGAAATTCTCTTGGTTGACAATGCTTCAACAGATCAAACAGTTGAAGTTGCAAAAAATATTGCTGAAACTTACCAACTTCCTTTGAGTATAACTCCATTGAAAATAAACAACATTGGTTCCGCTCGGAAACACCTTATCACGGCGGCAAAAGAAGATTTTGTAGCTTTTGTAGATGCCGATTGCAAAGTTGATCCCCGCTGGTTACAAACATTAATTGGCCATTATAGCAACTTGTCTAAGCATCACGCGAAGGTTGCCGGTGTTGGTGGACCTCATCGATTGCCTGGAAAAAATTTGATACAAAAAATTATTACCCATAATTTAGAAAATGGGTTTCTCCATGGTTTTTCCGCACAAGCTCATTTTACAAAAGGTTTTCCACGAAGAAAAGACCATTTACCAACAACAAATGCCTTCTTCAGCAAAAAATCAATCATTGATGCTGGAAATTTTTCTGAATATTTTTCTTTTGTTGGAGAAGATCTCGATTTAGGTTTGCGATTGAGAAAAAAAGACTATGAACTTTTTATTTTTGACACTCCTCAAGTTATTAATGACTGTGCTGATGGAATTACTGATTGGACAAAACGCATGTTTCGTTTTGGCATTGCACAGGGACTTACTTTTGGCCGTCGATTCTCTTTTGTCACCTTGTACATCATATCAATAACACTGTTAATAGTTTTTCTTTTAACCTCTACCACCCCTTTGCAGCCATTTATCGTAACTTTACTACTTCTGTTAGCCTTAATAACAAAGCCCTTACCTATGAATCAAATATCTCGCTTTAAAATATCAAAATATATACTCTCATTCGTCATTGGTATTTTCAGTTTATCGATAACCTGTGGAGCTTATTATTTTGGTTTTTTGGCAGGTCTCTTTTTAAAATTAAAAAATTTTTTTAAAACAAAACCTCAATCGTTCAGTTCCTCTTCAGCAACGGGCTAATTATAGGCTCTAAGCTTGATCAGGGTGTTGCCTTAAGAACTTTTTGACCAATATCTTTTCTGATTTGCACATTCTTCCAATAA
>JAGRAB010000211.1 GCA_020435085.1 Bdellovibrionales bacterium
CATAGAATTCCAAAGTTTATCGACGCGGTAGATATTCAAAATCCGCAATTAAGGGGGCCAGTTTAAGTGATGCAATGAGTCCCACACGTGTGTCCGTACCTGGTCTTTAAAAAAATCCCAATAATGCCGATAGTTTATTGATGAAGAAAAAAGATGTTCATATTTTAATTATCGATGATGATGAAACGGTAAGAAGTTCATTAGTTGAAGCGGTTAAGAAATTTGGCTACTCAGCCTTAGCAGCATCAAATACTAATGATGCATTATCAGTTATTCGAATTAAATCTATTCATGCAGCCATTGTGGACTGCATGCTACCTAAAATGAATGGCATTGAATCGGTAAAAAAACTACGAGAGAGCCGATTTGGTGACTCTGTTGTTGTTATGATGAGTGGTATTTTTAAAGACAAGTCATTTGCGACAGATACCATTGAAAAAACAGAGGCAGTTGATTTTTTATTTAAACCGATAGAACTCAATCGTTTAAGGCAAATACTCGATGAGCATTTGGAACCACTTTGCTCTGAAACAACAATTCCACTTCATGCACTGATTTCAAAGGGATACGAGTCTTCTCGAGAGCGACGAAAAGCGATAGAAATGCTCGAACAAATCAGTGGATTCGACCTTCCGTTTGTACTCAGTGTTCTTATGGATGCGAAAGTGAGTGGACACCTTAACATTGTTAATAATGCTGGTGAAATTTATGGAATCACTTTATGTAAAGGTCTCATAACAACAGTTGATAGCTCAGAATCTGTAGCAACTTTAACCTTGCTTCTTTTGCAAAAAGGCTATGTGACGCCAGGAGATCTGTCGGCTCTTGGCGAAAAAACCAAAAAGGGAGATATTTTAAAAGCTCTTTTGAGCGAAGCATTAATTAGCCCTCATACTGTTCCCATTGTTCGTAATGAGCAAATCATGACGGATTTAAAAAGATTATTTACGGACGAAATGGTGCAGTTTAACTTTGCTCCTGAAAGAATGAAAGAAGATCTTCCCGGGGTGAGCTTAGATATGCTCATTCCCTATTTTCAAGTGGCCATTCAAGATTTTATTACTATGGATTACTTATGTGCTTTTTATGATGGATGGGGTGATTATGCCATTCTTGAGGGGCCATCTTACTCTCAGGCAGAATCCTTATCAGAATTTGATTTGATAAAGCGTGCACAGGGTATTGCAGCTGTTGCTCATGAAATGATAACTATTAATGAGCTTATCACATCCGACAGGTATTCAAAAGAAGACTTACTCAAAGCTCTTCATCTTTTGACACTCAAGCGGGTTATTATATTTGATACCGTGAAGCGAGGTATGAATAATGATAATGTAAAAACACGCTTTACTCATATGCTTCATGGGGTTGAAAAGAAAAACCCTAAACAAATATTTATATATTTTGGAGCATCAGTTGCTGTAAAAAAAGAAGAAGTTGAGAGAATATATAAAGAGTTTGCTAAAAATAATCATCCAGATAAATTGCCTCGAGATACAAGTGAAGAAGTAAAAAAGTTGGTGAATAAAGTTTTTTCTATAGTGAGTGAGGCGCACAATACATTAACGGATGTTACAAAAAGAGAAAAATACGAAAATGAAACAAAACAAAAAGAAGCTCATCAACAAATTCAAGCAGAAGAGATTGCAGAAAAATCTATAGATCTTTTGAAAAAAGGAAGAGCGAAAGAGGCCTTTGATCTTATGAAGGACGCTTATGACATTTATAAAGGACCTAATGTGATGTTAGTATACACCTGGGCTGAGTTAAAGGCTTTCAATGGAAAAGACAAGCATAAGTTAAAAGAAATTACTGCAAGAATGAATACAATTCCTCATGAAGAACGTCGTAATGCTGATTATCAATTTGTTTCAGGTTTATTAAAAAAAACACAAGGGGATTTGGTGGGTGCGAGTGCCTGTTTTGATAAAGCTCTTAATTATGATGTGGATTTTCTTGAGGCAAGAAGAGAGTTAGTTTCATTAACTCGCGCTGGGAAATCAACGACTTCGTTTACAGCAAAAGATCTCTTGAATGCGGATTTAGGTGAAATTGTCGGTAACCTTTTTAGAAAAAAAGGCTAGTCGATCTAAATTCATTTTTAATGTTTGATAAGCCTATAGCCATCTAAAAAATAGCTTTCAGATTCGGAATCATTGGTTGTTAGAATTATTTTTTTCACAGATTCTTTTAAAGAGTCGGTGCCATTTAAATTATTTAATAACTCTAAAATCTCTAATCCTACAAGCCAGTTTTTGGATTCAGTTCTTGACCAGTTTTCAAGAATTTCTTTTAAGTTCTCAGCATTTGCCGACTGGGTTTCTCTCAGCTTGCGTAATTGATAAAAGAGTGTGTGAGTTTTTTGCTCTTCTTGTGAGTATTTGCGAATGGGCACTCGGGCGGCAACAAAGTCAGCACTGTCATTGAGAAAATTTCTATCAGCAGGCCCTGCAAATACAGATGTGACGGAGTTCCCAAGAGCAAGATCAAATGGGCCCCATTCTGGTTGAAAGAGAGTTTCATGGTTCCATTCGACTTTACAGCTGGTGAGTTGAATCAGTTTTGGTTCACCATCAATATTATGAATCTGGTTCACAACGCCAGCTACAATAATTCCGGAGTCATATTTTAACTTTGCTGGTTGATTTTCTTGAATGCCTAAAACTTTTAACTTTTCAAGAGTGAGTGGCCCATCATTGGGGTGCCAACCATTGAATGAACCAAGGGGAGTTGAGTAGCCATGACCGTGATAATCAGGGCCTTGGCCCTCTATTTGATGGTAGTTATAAGAAATTTGTGATGGACCTTTCAATTTTATAAAGCAAGGTTGCTTTTTATCATCAAGCTTGAAAGTCTCAAGCTCACCTGAAATTTGTAAACCAGAATCTAATTGCACAGTATTAATAGTTCGTGCTTCAAGGGCTCTTGAAAGCCCTGCCTCACCTCCAAGACGGAAAGCCATTTTATCAGCAAGGTCTTCGAGGACTTTGTGAAGTGTTTCAAAATTTGGAGTAACAAAAAGCTGAGGTTGAGGCTCTGTTATATCATAACCGGTTTCAACGCAGTCGACAGTGAGAGGAATTTTTTTTACAGAGTCTCCAAGGCACTGTCGAGCTTCGCCCACAGAGGAAAGTAAGCCAGCACCAAAAATTTTTGGCTTTTTAAGATCTCCAATCAAGCCATATTCGGCTGTCCACCAATTCATTCGAGAGAGCCAACCAGCTTCTGATATTTTTGTAATAGCAGAAGAGACTTTTTCAAGATGTTTTTCAGCACGTTGAACTTCTTCAGGTGTGCTTTCGGGGTTTTCCTTAACATCGCTTAATATTCGAATGGCTTCGTATTGATCGAGATCTTCTTTGCTAATAATCGCCTTTCTGGCAATTTCTGCATACCGTTTCAAATAGTCGGCAAATTCGGAATTAATTAATATAGGTGCGTGTCCAGCGGCTTCATG
>JAGRAB010000212.1 GCA_020435085.1 Bdellovibrionales bacterium
AATTTTGTATGGGCTCGGCCTCTCTGCGATCTTTGCTTTCTGACAAGGGTTTTGGCTGACTTCCTGTCAGCCAAGCTGAGAGACATTTTTTCTTTGGTCGACCGACAGGAGGTCGGTCGAAAATTAACTCAGGATGGCCGCATCTTTGTCATTCCAGAGGATTTATCGAATCTATACTCGAATTTCTCCAAACAGTTACCAAAAAGGAATGGTTGGCTGATCTTTATTATTATTGGATGGAGTTGGCTGCTGGTGAGTTGTAATTTGCCACCGCCTCCACCAAATCCTTCATATGTGCTCACAGCTACAAATAAACAAAAAGGCTCCACAACAATGGGGAACTTTGTGACTTCAGCCATTCGGCGTGTTTATGACTTAGACATGGTTTTTTACCCCGTTGATTTATTAGATGAAACACAAGTTGCTGAATTTAAAGAGGGAATGAGTGATATTGAAAAACAAAAAATCGTTGATTTATTTCCTGTAGGAGCTGCCGATGTTTTTTTGTTGGGAACCATGCAAGGAAAAGATATTAAAGAATTTATTTTAAAACGATCTCAATATCGATATGCCAAAGATTTAGAGGTGGCAGGCCTTCCTTATGATATTGGTTTTTCAGGCGGGTTTCCCAATAGACAGTATTTTCATAAAGAAATCAGTGCAGAATTGAATGATGACGAAAACTATAAAGTCGCTATTTCTGATTTGTTTTTCTTTAGCGGGTATGCATTTCCTGGATACAAATATGGTGACAACCTCAATTTTGCATTTGCCCAAGAAAATCAAAAAATCTCAGTAAGGCAAGCGATTAAAGACTATTTAGAATCTAATAAATACCCTTGGCCCTATCTTTCTGAACGACGAGCGACAGTGACTCGAGGCTCTCAAAAAGAAGGAGGTTTTCGAAGAATTTTTGAAATTCAAGGTTCAGCCCATGTCTCACCATTACTGAGCCACCGAGTTTCAACAAGGGGAGTTGTTACAGCGATAGGGGTGAATGAATGGTACCCTGGCGGTGTGGACATGTACATTCAAGACCCTGAAGGCGATGGGCGTGATGACACATCTGATGGTCTTCATGTCTTTTTAGAAAATGAAAATACAGATCTTCAAATTGGTGACTATGTTGTTGCTACGGGAGTTGTCTATGAGCAAGTGATGACAACAGGCTTAGGGCGAACCTCTTTACGAGATGCAAAAGTAAATAAAATTCCAGGTTTAGTGGTACCTCTTCCTGCTCCAGTGATTTTGGGAAAGGGGGGACGAGAGATTCCTAAAGGAGCTATTTCTACCCATAATGGCAATTTAAATTTAAAGATCAGTTTAAATCTTTCTGATGGAATTGATTTTTGGGAGAGTCTAGAGGGAATGCGTGTGCAAGTGAAAGACTTGCGAGTAGTGGGTTTTCGTGGAGGTCATGAAAATCATGAATCTCATGTAGGGGCAGATGTGAAAGGTTATTTAAATCTTTACTTTGTCACAGATGCTCTCGATAATTTTGAAGATCAATCGCCGCGCGGGGGGATTGTTGCTAATTCAGCCACAAAAGATTTCAACCCAGAGATTATGCAAATTGCCACAAACCATATGACAAAAAGTTTTAACACCAATTGGATATTTAATGTTGGTGATAAGATTCCAGGAGTCATTACCGGGGTTCTTGGATATGAACGTAATATCTTTGGAGAGGGAGAATACTCTTTATTATTGCCAATC
>JAGRAB010000213.1 GCA_020435085.1 Bdellovibrionales bacterium
AGAAAAAGATGGTTATGAGGCCGTTCAAATGGCTTGTGATCCTAAAAAAGCCGGCCGGACTTCAGCAGCTCAAAAAGGCCATTTAAAAAATACAAGCTTTGAACATGGTGCTAAATTCATTCGAGAAATTCGCCAAGCTCTTCCAGAAGGCGTTAAGGTTGGACAAAAAGTAGATATTGCAAGCTTGACCAAGGGAGACAAAGTCCAGTTAACAGCACAGTCAAAAGGACATGGTTTTGCCAGTGTTATTAAGAGATGGGACTTTGGTGGTGGCCGCGCTTCTCATGGAGGAAGTGCAAAGCTAAGAGCTCCGGGTTCTATTGGTAACAGAAGTGAGCCAGGCCGAGTGATGAAAGGTAAAAAAATGGGTGGTCACTTTGGGGTTGAGACCACAACAGTTAAAAACGTGCAAATTGTTGATATTTTACCAGATGAAAATGTTGTGTTGGTGAAAGGCCCAGTTCCTGGATCTCGCAATTCAATCGTTAAATTAATGAAGGCGTAAAAATGGCAACGGTAGATGTAGTCAATTGGGACAATAAAAAAGTAGGTAGTGTTGAATTAAACGCAGAAGTGTTTGAAGCTCCTGTTCGTGATGAAATTCTTCACCAAATGGTTCGATGGCAATTAAATGCTCGTAGAAGCGGAACTCATAAAGCAAAAGACCGTTCTGAAGTGAGTGGCGGTGGAAAAAAGCCATTTAAACAAAAAGGAACTGGAAATGCTCGACAAGGATCTTCTCGATCACCCTTAATGCCTGGTGGAGCAGTATTATTTGGTCCACGTCCACGTAGTTATGCATTCAAAATGACAAAAAAAACAAAGCGGCTTGGTTTACGAACAGCTCTTTCTTACCTCGTTAGCGAAGGTCGTTTTATTGTTGTAGATAGCATGACGTCAGACAGTGGAAAGACAAAAGATTTAGTCTCAAAACTAAAAGGCTTGGGTGCTGATAAGGCTGTTTTGGTTGATAGCACAACAGATGCTCTATTTGATCGAGCTAGCCAAAACTTGGCAAAATTTAGATATTACTCTGCTGAAGGTCTTAATGTTTATGATCTTCTTAAGTTTGATAGAGCTATTGTAACGAAAGACTCGTTAGATGCGATTGTCAGCCGTTGCGGGGAGGCCAAGTAAAATGTTTTACACAATTAAAAAGCCATTAGTGACAGAAAAAAATAGCCAGCTTGCAGAGCGTGGTATTTATGTCTTTGAAGTCGATAAAGCGGCAACAAAAACGGACATTAAATCAAGTATCGAAAAATATTTTCGTGTAAAAGTGGAATCTGTAAAAACAAGTATTTGCAGAGACCGTGGACGAAGAACTCGCCTAGGAGAAGGGCGCGTTAAGTACTGGAAGAAAGCAATGGTGAAATTGAAAGATGGCGAAAAAATCACCTTGTTTGAGGGAGCATAATCATGGGCATTAAAGTATTTAAGCCAAGAAGCCCTGGTCGACGTAAAATGAGTGGTTTTGATTTTTCTGAAATCACAAAAACGAAACCAGAGAGATCACTTGTTGAGCCGTTAAAGAAAAAATCGGCTCGCAGTAATCACGGTCAAATTACAATTCGTCACAAAGGTGGCGGCCATAAACGTCTTTATAGAAAGATTGATTTTAAAAGATATAAAACAGATGTTCCTGCAACGGTTGCTGCCATTGAATATGATCCAAATAGATCATGTCGAATTGCTTTGCTTCATTATAAAGATGGGGAGAAAGCATATATTATTGCACCAGTAGGACTTAACGTTGGTGATCAGGTCATATCAAGTGATACGGCAGATATTAAACCTGGAAATAATCTTCCTTTGGGGAAAATGCCCGTTGGTACGATCATTCACAATATTGAACTTCGACCTGGCAAGGGTGGACAGTTTGGCCGTGGAGCAGGGGCAGAGTCTGTACTTGTTGCAAAACTAGGTCAATATTGTCAGGTAAAGCTACCTTCTGGCGAAGCAAGAAAAATCCTTTCGGTTTGTAGAGCTTCTATTGGACAAGTGGGAAATACAGATAATGAAAATGTTCGTATTGGTAAAGCCGGTCGTAATCGTTGGAAAGGAAAGCGTCCAACTGTTCGAGGGATGGCAATGAACCCAATAGACCATCCTCTTGGTGGCGGTGAAGGTGTTGGTAAAGGCCACCACCCCGTAACGCCATGGGGGAAACCTTGTAAGGGTTTTAAAACTCGTCGTAACAAAAGAACTGACTCTATGATTGTAAGACGTAGAGCAAAACGTAAGAGCCGTAAGTAAGAGGAGTTGTTGTGGCTAGATCGATTAAAAAAGGTCCTTATATTGATCATCACTTATTGGGAAAGATTGATAAGGCACGTGAAACTGGTGATAAAAAAGTGATTAAGACATGGTCTCGAAGATCCGTGATTAGTCCAGATGCTGTTGGATTAACGTTTGCTGTTCATAATGGCAAAAAATTTATGCCAGTGTTTGTTTCTGAAAACATGATTGGTCATAAGTTGGGTGAGTTTGCTCCTACGCGAACATACTCAGGTCATGGCGATAAGAAGAAAAAATAAGGTAGAGGTCAAGGGCAATGGAAGTAAAAGCCAAATTGAGATATGCGCGAATAGGAGCACAAAAGGCACGCCTTGCGGCAGACCTGATTCGTGGAATGGATGTGAATGAAGCCATTCGTGTATTGACATTTAGAAAAGAAAAAAGTGCTGAAATGATGAAAAAACTTGTTGAGTCAGCTGTTGCAAATGCAGAACAAAAAAAGGTGATCGATTTAGATAACCTTTATGTAAAGCATGTTTCTGTAGATAAAGGTCCTGATATGAAAAGATTTCGACCAAGAGCTCAAGGGCGTGCTTTTCAAGTAAGAAAAAGATTGAGCCATATTAATCTCGTTTTGGACGAAAAATAAAGGAAGGTTTCGTGGGACAAAAAGTTAACCCAATAGGATTAAGAGTCGGAGTCATTAGAACTTGGGATAGCAGATGGTATGCCAAGGGCGAACAGTATATTGAAAACCTCCATGAAGACATTCGTCTAAGAAAGTATATTAAAACAAAATTGAAGCACGCGGGCGTTGCAAAAGTAGAAATGGAGCGAGCAGCAAATAAAATTAAAATTATTATTCACACAGCTCGTCCAGGTGTTGTTATCGGTAAAAAAGGAACAGGTATTGATTCTTTAAAGGCAGATATTCAAAGCCAAACAAAGAATGAAGTATTTTTAAATATCCAAGAGGTGAGAAAACCTGACCTGGATGCACAGCTGGTTGCTGAAAAC
>JAGRAB010000214.1 GCA_020435085.1 Bdellovibrionales bacterium
TGGCCACAACTCTCGATTCCAGAGGGTTTATTGAAATCTGTACGAGATTTCCGAACAGTTAAGCGACTTACTCTCCGCAATTCCGTGGGGAAGCTTTGTGGATTTTAAATAATGATTGCACGCGTTATTTGTAATCTGTCACAAGTGGCGTGAGTTGCCAAACAAGACGAAACTCATCATTAGCTATTTTTTGACCATCTTCTACAATTTTAGTTCCAATAAATTTTAATTGCGAGGTTTGTGACTCATTTTTCAATATAAAACCCACAGAAGTTTCTCTTTTTAAATCATTCGAGGCATCTGAATCTGGATTAAGATAATCCCATCTCGCCATGACCGCCCAACGAGGAGTATCGTACATCACATCAACATGACCACCAGCAAATTTCCCTTCAATTTTCTTGTCTTGCTTGAGTTCTCCCATCGTGAACTCAAGAAGGGTTTTCCATTCTGAAGGAAACCACTGAATAAAAGCTGTTCCCATACGCCACTTAGCCTCTTTATTGACATCCACACCAGCAAGAGTGTCAGTGACACCGGTTGTTGACGATGGCTTTGTTGTTCCTGTCATTGCAGCAATTCCCGCTTTTAACTTATTTCTATCTTTCCAACCCCAGTTGGCCGTCATCCACATTCTTCCATCAGGATTTGTCTCACCTTCACCATTGTGAACTTTTAAGTCTGAATACCAACCTCGATGTTGAACCGAGTATTCAAACCCCAAATCCCTTAGGGGAACAATTCGTTGTTTGTAAAGAAGACTTCTTTGAAAAAATAATTGCCGCTCTTCCATAGAACCTTCAGCTCCATAGGAAATAGGAATCATCCCAAAGCGAGCTTGACCATACACGGAAGCATATTGAGCATACCCTTCAACAATACCAATATCTTCTTCTCGTTGCACACTGTAGCGACCCATTTGCTGGCGTAATGTTTTTGAACCCAAACGCAGCTTTGACGAAAACTGATTTTCTAAAAACCAAGTCACTTGAAAAGAAGTATCTCCTAATTGAAACTCCCCTTCTTGAGGCTCTTTCAGTAAAAAATAAGGCTTAATAAGAATGTCTGTCACTTCCACTTGTCCTAAGTTTTCAGTGATTGCGAATAAAGATCTTGAAAAAGTGATTATCAAAGCAACAAATAAAATCTGTAAGAACAGTTTCATAGGTTTTATTCTAAATCTAAATAAGAATGGGGTCTACGAAGACACCTAGCCAATAGACAAGACAAAGCTTTGAAAACGGCTTAAGTCGAGGGTGAAAATCCCAAAACACGCAATCGCGCCTTTTGCTTTTGCCTTAATTTATATTCATCGTGGGAGGCCGGTCCAGAAAGGTTTTTTAAATAGGTTTCATAATCAACGATTTGAACTTCATAGGGATAAAAAAATGAAAAGGTTTTTTTATCATCTGTCATAGGAATTCGAACAAGCGAGCGCGTAATGAATTTCATGAATTTATAGTCTTTACTTGAAAACACATTGAGCTTTTGGCGAAACTCCGCTCGATTCTCAGCCTTTTTTATTTTTTCCATCATCAAAACATCAAGCTCTGCTGGAGAAAGATCCATCTCCTTGGTCACTCCCTCTAAGACTTCAAAAAATAAATTAATGGGATAAAGTGTATTGTTGGATTGATCTGATATCACATGTGGAAAGCTCACTAGATTTTTTTGAATTAAAAAGCGAAGGACTCGGAACGTATCAAAAAGATGCCTTGTAACAAATCGAACACCCATTTTATCAAGTAATGAAAACGCCACTTCTTCTGGCTTTGATAATAGCTTTGTGACAGACGACTTCGATGTCTTAAAAGGTTTTACATCAAATTTGTGAAGTGAAATTCGCTCAAAATCATTGGGTCCACCTAAAAAAATCCCCGAGGCAGGATCTTTATAAATCATATTTTGATAGGGTTTAAATATTTGATCTTGTATTTGTGTACTATAATGGGTGAATAAGTCGTTATCCAAATGAACAAGTACATGCATGACTTTGAGTGTTGCACACGCCCACCTCTGAAGAGAGGTTTCTCTTTGGTCTTGTGTGCTAGCATATATCAATAAATAAGAAATATCCTTAAGCTGATTCGGGTCAGAAATCGCTTCAGGAAACTCCTCGCCTTCATTTAATAACTCTGTTTGAATAAATGTGACAGCCCGTCGGTGATAATTCCATAACCTTTTTAAATCATCTTCATTTTGAACATCAAACCCGTAAGCCTTAATAAATGAAATCGCTTCTTCAAGGTTTTGAATATTCAACTTAGGAATATCCAATGCAGTGAGGCCTCCCACCAGCGATTGAATGTTTGTCATATAAAAACGATAATCGATTCCCATGTGAAATAAGACTACGAAGAGAAAAGGGCAAATTCAAGAT
>JAGRAB010000215.1 GCA_020435085.1 Bdellovibrionales bacterium
CTCTTCCAAAGACACATTATTTATGCCCAGACATTCATTCGTTTACCGAGGAAAAAATTCAAATCCTAAAGCAGCAAGGTTATACACATATTAAATTAAAGCTCGGGCGTGACTTAGACTTTGAAACAAAGCAGTTAAAAAAGCATTTCAATCAATTGAATTCGTTTCAATGGCGTTTGGATTTTAATGAGAGTCTCACCGTTGAAGCTTTTCAAACTTGGTGGCATGAAAATAAAAACATTTTACGCCCCCTTTTAGATTACATTGAAGACCCTATGCCGTTTGACGCCGCAGCATGGGAGACATTGAATGCTCCCATAGCACTTGATCGAGGTCTTGATTTTGAAAATTTAAAAAACTTTTCAGGAAATTGTATTGTGTTTAAACCAGCAAATAATATTTTGCAGTGGCTTTCAAATTTAAAGCATCGAGTGGTCTTTTCAAATTATATGGATCACCCATTAGGAGAGATGACGGCCATTTATGCAGCTCAACAGTATTATGAAGAAACCACAAAAGAAGAAGTTTGTGGTTTAAAGGCGTGGACACTTTATGAGAAAAATGAATTTTCAGAACAGTTAAAAGATTTAGGGCCTAAACTTTTTCTAGCACAGGGACCTGGTTTTGGGTTTGGTAATCTTTTAGAGAAACAAAACTGGAAAGTATTGAAATGAAAAACTCTCTCGATTGGGAATCTCAGGAAACACATTGGATGTTAAATCCCCTGTGGACGTCTCAAGAAAATAAATTTGTAGAAAAAGCAAAGATCAGTGCTCCAAAACTAAAAAGCACAATTTGGATTCGTTCTTCCGGAACAACCGGCCGTGGTGAAGTGCGGTGGGTGGCTTTATCGAAAAATGCTTTTTTAGTGAGTGCTCAAGCAGTCAATAAGCATTTGCAAGTGACTCCAGGTGATGTGTGGCTTCGTTGTTTACCAGAGTTTCATGTGGGAGGGCTTTCTATTCATGCTCGCGCTTTTTTAGGTCAAAATGAAATTGTTGTGAGTGAATCTTGGGATATCCTAAGTTTTATTGATCTTATTGAAAAAAATCACGTGACGTTGACTTCACTTGTGCCCACCCAAGTTTATGATCTTGTGCAAAACAATATTTATGCACCTCAGAGCCTTCGTGCGATCGTGGTTGGTGGAGATGCCTTAAGTGAATCTCTTTATCAGCAAGCTCGAAGTTTGGGGTGGCCGCTTTTGCCGAGTTATGGTTTGACAGAGTGTTGCTCGCAAGTGGCGACCGCCTCATTAGAAAGTTTGAATTCCAATAATTATCCGCGTCTTCAAATTTTAAATCATGTTCATTTAAGTTTGAGTTCAAAAGGATGTTTGCAAATAGAGTCAGACGCTCTTTGTGAGGGGAGCTTGACTGTCAAAGTGTCGGGAGAAGTTTTTTGGAAGCCCCTTGATAAAGGATTTAAGAAAAAGTTTGAAACCGGTGATTTGGTGCAAATTCAAAATGGCTATTTAACTTTCTTAGAGCGTGAGACCGAGACTTTAAAAATTCTTGGTGAACTAGTTTCATTAAAAAAAATCAAGCAGTCTGTGGATAAAGTTGTGGAGTCTTTAGGCTGGCCTTCAAAAGAGTTTACAGTACTTTCGGTGCCTGATGAAAGACGAGGTTATACGCTGCATTTGGTGACTGAAAATTCCAATATATTTAAAACACCAAATATACTTTGTTCTATCAACAAAGACTTAGAAAAATACGAACGCTTTTCGTCTCTTTATGTTGTGGACTGTTTACCTCGCACAGATTTGAGAAAAATAAAAACTTCAGATCTTCAAAAGCTGTTGGGGTTTTAAAATACCGAAAAAATTGTTGAAAAGGCAAATGTCGAAGTTTTCCAGGTAGGGTCTTTCCAAAAGAAAGTCACATAGGGGCTAAAATAGATTTCTCTTGTGATACCCCAACCCAATCCCACGCGCTGAGTGACGTTGCTGAGCTCCCAGAGGCCCCAATCTTTTTCACGTCGTCGGTTATAGGCTTGAAAGGCTGACGACGTGTTCAGCATCCACTTTTCATTTAGGCGATAAGCAAGGCTTGGGTAAATTCCAGCAAAATAGTTAGAGGCCCCATGGGGATGAAGTTTTGAATAGGCCCGTTCATAAAGAAAAAATGTGAGTGAGGCATTAAGACCTAAAGTCCACTGTGTATTGGGAATAAAATAACGACCTGATTGTGAAAAACCAACACTGCCAAATTGTTCTACGCGACGATAAAAATCATAGGTTGTCATTGAAGCAAAAGCTTTTGAGTACCACTGAACTTCTGCGGCTTTATAAGTTTGATCGATAGATAAATAGGGATCTTCAGTATCAATTTGCTCAATTCCATGAAAAGGGCGAATCGCACTAATGCCGGTTCCCATGTTGAGAGTCGTGTCAGTTTTCAAACGATAGCGAAGTCCTACAGAGCCGCCAAGACTTGTGCGAACATCAGTGAATCTTCCATCAGGATTGCGGCGGTGATCGCTGAGTGGTTCAGCTAATGAGGGGCCTGAATACCCCAGTGAGGCTTTCATGCTCCAGCGTGTTTTTGCCCCAGCTTCGGCTTTTAATTCAATATCTTTGATTTCAGAATTTTCTTTAAATGTTTTTTTTGTCTGAACATCTTTTAGTTTCAAAGTTTCTTGGTTTGAGTTTTGAGCCAATGAAAATGTAGAAGTAAAAAGCAGAGTCAATAGACTCCAATGAAAGCGTGTCACGAATTCCCCCCAGAATTGACTTTTAAAGGGTAAGAATTAGCGGAAACTCATCATGAAAGATAGTTGAGAGTGAGTTTTGTAGAATTTATAATTGTAATGTTCCTGTGGCAGTTTTTTCCATATAAAACATCATA
>JAGRAB010000216.1 GCA_020435085.1 Bdellovibrionales bacterium
TCAGGGCACGATTTATATAAAGAAGTTACAAGTTTTTAGCTCTTGCCCTGTTGCTAATTTTATTTTGTGTTTAGTGAAAAAAATGTCAAGTACCTGTGGCTCCAAAACTGGACCATTAAAAAAATCTAAAGAATTTTCAAAAACTTAGAGCAGAGCAAAAAAAGTAAGCGGCTGTCTCATTACGAAACAGCCATCTTACCTATGCGAATTTTAAGGATGTTGATTAAGATGCTTTCACATCTTTGATCTCTTTAGTGTCTTCTTTTTTTGCCCCTAAGAGTTTACTAAAAAATCCGCCCTGACCGGACTGGATTTGGATAGTGCGCCCTTTAGCAGCCTCAGCTTTTGGTAAAGCCACGTTCAAAACGCCATCTTCATAGTGTGCCTCGATCTTTTCAGCATTTATTGTCGAGGGCAGTGTAAATGTGCGCTCGAACTTACCGTAGGCTCGCTCGCGGCGGAGAGTTGATTCTCCCTCTTCTTCTTTCATTTCATATCGACGTTCGCCAGAAATATGCAGCTGGTTATTTTGAACTTCGATTTTAATGTCATCTTTTTTGACTCCAGGCATATCAAAGGTCACTAGGTAGTGATCTTTTGTTTCTCGGACATCGCAGCTAGGTTGAAAATTGACCGTGTTCGCAACAGTTGGACGTAAAAAGCTGTCCACGATGCGATCAAAGTCATCAAAGACATCCCCCATAAGAGTGGGAGATAAGCTGCGGCGAGACCACGCCCAGTCTGGTGACATAGTTGATAACATTCTCATAATTACCTCCTTTGTTATGGTTACTTAATTGTCAAAACCATCTTGCATTCAAAAACTGTGTTTCACTCAAAAAATGTCAAGCCTCTAACTTTGGGAACTTCAATACAATTTTATCTTTTTCTGGAAGCATCTCCATTTTGTCAGCATCGACGTTTTCGGGGATTGGGAAGGTCCTATTAAAAGTCGACTTAAAATAACTCTCACTGATTGAGTGATTGTCATCGTCCTCGTCAGTCGAACCAGTTTTCTTTTCTTGTGTTCCCGTAATAGTGATATAGCCATTTTCAACTTTGGTATTTATGGATGTGGTCTTTACGTCGTCGACTCTAATGTCGTAATAGACATACTTATCATCTTCTCTTTTAAATATATCGCTTACCGAGCCACCACCAAACTTGTCAGTGAACCAGGAGTCAAACGGGTTACTCATAGATCGAGACCGGCCTCCAAACTCCTCCATGCGCTTCTCCATCTGCTCTCGCATTTTTTTCATCTCTGCGAATGGGTCGCTCTGACCGAAGAAGTCGTCATCAAACAAATTATCAAAATGACGACGAATCCCTTTTTGTTCTTCTATTATATTGTCGTAAATTTGCTCCCGACTTCCAGTTTGCTTGTTAGACGTCGGACCTTCGAGCTTTGATCTCAGCTCTGGACTTAACTTGAGGGCTGCTACTACGGCAACACCACCTACTATTGCACTTGCGGCGGGAATAACTATGTTTTTCAATAACGGTTTCATAATTCCTCCTGCTGATTACCTCCATTTCTGACAAAAAA
>JAGRAB010000217.1 GCA_020435085.1 Bdellovibrionales bacterium
TCCTCTTTTGAGAGAGCTCCTGCAATGAGTTTCACTTGAAATCCAGCCTCTTCCAGCCGAGTTTTCGCACCAGGATGAATGCCCTCTAAAAGCAGAATCTTTTGACTATTTGCCATATGTTCGACATTACTTCTAATCACTTGATAATCCAAGTGATTAAGTCATAAAATAAGGCTACTTAAAAATGAGGTTATAAAATGAGTCCCCATGCTCTTTGGTCAGACCCGGTTTACCGGGAAACGGCTGGATTAATTATTGGATTTATTGCTCTCGTAGGAGTGTGTTTATTTGCCTTACGCAAACAAAACCCTCATTTTAATGCCGCCTTTGCCTCGGTCAAAAGCTGGTTTTTTGTTGCTCCTATTTTACTTTTTGTTTTTGCACTTCCCTCTCCTTGGCCATTAGTTTTTCTCGTTTTTGTTGGAATATTTAGTGCAAAAACTTTTTTTCAAATGGTGGGGATTTACCACCGAAGCTGGTTTGTTTGGGCCACTTACTTTTTTATGGTGGCTCTTGGCTTAGCTGCCTATAAACACTTTGGAAGTGCTTATGACATTGCTCCCATGGCCTTTTTAGGGTTGATTTCTCTCATTCCACTTTTAAGAAACTCATCAACGCACATGGTTCAATATATGGCTCTTTCTCTTATGGCGTGCATTTTTTTCGGATGGTCTTTTATGCACATGGGACGCCTCTTAATGATGGATAAAGGTGTTTATTTGGTTCTTTACCTTTATATTCTTACCGAATTTAGTGAAAGCGTTTCTCTTTCCACAAGCAAACTTATTGGACGCATAAAACCTTTTAGCAAAATTTCCTCACGAGTGACTGTTGAGGGCGTGCTTTTATCTATTGTTTTTTCTCTCATCTTGGCCTGGGGCATGCGCCATTTACTCCCCGATCGATCTGAAAAATTTTGGATTGCCGCAGGACTTACAGCCGCGATCTTTGGCCGCTTTGGGGACCTCATTTTATCTGTGATTCGACGAGATCTTGGCATTAAAGATACAGGAGTTTTTATCTTTGGCCGAGGTGATATTTTAAGTCGCACAGATAAACTGATTTTTGTTGGCCCTATGTACTATTACATATTTTTATTTCTCAATCGAGTGATGTAAATGAAAGATTGGAACTACGAAAACGAACAGTGGATTGGCCTCCCTGCACACCTCAAGCACCTTCCCCTTTTTACTCGTCATTATGATATGACCAGTGTTTTTTTTCGAATTCTCTGGGGTCTCTTTTTAAAAGTGATGTTCAAAACATATATTCGCCTTAAAGTTCAAGGAGACTTTCATGCTCTTTGGAATAAATACCCTCGGTTAATACTCATTTCAAACCATGCAAGCCATCTTGATGCCGTCTCCATTGCCGCGGCAGTCCCTTTTAAATATTGGACACATTTGTTCATGTCCGCAGCCAAAGACTATTGGTTTAAAAACTCTGTTTTTACTTTTTTTTCTAAACACTGTTTAGGGGCTATTCCTATTGATCGTAAAGATCGAAAAGGAGAAGCCATTAAACTTTGCACAACACTTTTAAAAACGCTTGATCGCATTTGGTTGATTATATTTCCCGAAGGCACTCGTTCAAAAGATGGCTACATTCAAAATTTTAAGAGAGGAGTGAGTCTTTTTGCAGAAAAAACGGAAACACCTATTTTATTTCTTTACTTAGAGGGAAACTCCAAACTCATGCCCAAAGGTCGTGCGATTCCCTTACCTGGCAACCTCACTATACACGTTGGACCTGTTTATGATCCTCTTCCCGTCGAAGAGCTTTACGCAGCTTATAAGACTTGGGTGTTAACTATTAACCCTGAGGCCTATGCTCCTGAAGATGACAATAACAATTCTCCTGAATAAATAAAGGTTGTCGCACCCTTTCATTCAACTCCATAGTTTTGGCAAATCATTTTTTGAATGTCTTTAAATGTTGATTTATGTTAATCCTATTAGTCAACATGACAAAAAATAAATTAACTCTTAATGTTGCAACGATCAATGGTAGTGGAAGCCAATCTTCTAATAGCGTATTAGTTAAATCCCTTTTCCGAATGGGGTTACCCGTTGGGGGAAAAAATATGTTTCCCTCGAATATCGCAGGTCTTCCCACCTGGTATACCATTCGTGTGAATCCTCATGGGTATACAGGGCGACTTTCACAAAATGACATTGTTGTTGCCATGAATACCACCACACTTATAGACGATCAAAAATCATTAAAACCCAATGGGTGCTTAATTTATAATTCCGATCTAAAAATTGCGGATTCGCTCTTTAGAAAAGACATTCAATGCTTTGGCATCCCCTTTCGTAAATTGGTGGCACCGCTTTCTGAAAGCGTAAAACTTCGTAAGTTTTTAACAAACATGGTTTATGCAGGGATTGTTTCTGAACTCATTGATATTCCTTATGATATCATTGAAAGCGTCATTACTGATGCCTTTCAAGATAAACCTGCCGTCATTGAGTCGAATATCGAAGCTATAAAAGCGGGGCGAGACTACGCAAAACAAAACCTTGATCCACAAAAGTTTCCTTATAAAGTGGAAATACTATCTGGTGGAAATGAAAATAAAATTTTGATTGATGGGAACTCTGCAACTGCGATGGGACTTCTTCATGCAGGCTGTACATTTGCAGCCTGGTACCCCATTACACCTTCATCATCTGTTATTGAACGTTTCGAAAATTATGCAAAAAAATATCGAAAAGATACTGATGGACGATCGACTTATGCCATCATTCAAGCTGAAGATGAGTTGTCTTCCATTTGTATGACTATTGGTGCTGGTTGGACAGGGGCTCGAGCAATGACAGCAACAAGCGGACCCGGTCTTTCTCTCATGGCAGAAGCCGCCGGCCTTTCTTATTTTGCTGAAATTCCAGCTGTCATATGGGATGTTCAAAGAGTCGGCCCTTCGACAGGGCTTCCTACACGAACAATGCAAGGAGACCTTCTTTCTGCTTATACCCTCTCTCATGGCGATACGAAACATGTCGTTTTACTTCCAGCAAATCCTAAAGAATGTTTTGAAATGGCCACGACAGCATTTGATCTTGCAGAGCACTTACAAACTCTTGTCATTGTGCTTTCAGATCTCGATATTGGAATGAATCAATATATTGTAGATCGCTTTCAAGTCTCTCAACAAAAGTTAGACCGTGGCAAAATTCTCAATAAAGATGCACTTGAGAAGGTTCAAGAGTTTGCCCGTTATAAAGATGTCGACGGAGATGGCATTGGCTACCGCACACTTCCTGGCACAGAACATCCGAAAGCTGCTTACTTTACGAGAGGCACTGGTCACAACGAAACTGCAAAATATTCTGAAAATAACTTTGAGTTTCGAGCCAACATGGAGAGACTTCTTAAAAAATTAGAAACAGCAAAAACACTTGTCCCAGCCCCTGAAATAACTCTCCATAAGGAGTCTAAAGTTGGAGTCCTTTACTATGGCTCAAGCCAAGAGGCTTTACTTGAGGCCTTTGAAGAACTCAACTCTGATCGTAAAACACCTT
>JAGRAB010000218.1 GCA_020435085.1 Bdellovibrionales bacterium
AATAGTTCTCGAAACTTGCAAATAAACATTATCAAGAGGTTTTATTTTTTCCCAAGAAAAATGAAAGGCCTTTGTCGGATCATGCCATACTGTATGCCCAAGAGGAGGTTGTACAAGCTGAATAGGTTTATTATTTTTCACTTCCTTAAATCGTGAATCTAATTGCAATGTTTTCATTGCGTCGACCGTTTTGCTTCCACTCCCTGAATCCAACTGAAAAGAGTTTTCTAATGACGCTAATTTGATTTTTCCCTCTTGAGTCTTGTTAATAGAAACTTGGCTATTTGCACCTTGAGATCCTTTAATTGTTGCTTCTTCACCATCACCGAGAAGTTTAATTTCACCACCACTTTTTACGTCCGCAATGACACTTCCCAACTGTAAATCTAATTTAAATTCATTATTTTCTTGCGATAAAACAACCATGGAATTCGACCCCATATGAAAACCAACATTCCCATTTAATCGAATGTATGTTTCAGAATTTTCCCCTGTAAAAATAGCATCTTTTTCATAAAGAGCTTCTTCTGAAGTTACATCATACCATAGTAAAGATTGCTTCAATCGGCGACGAACATCATTGTTAGCAACCTCAATAAATCCAATAATTTTCGCACCCTCTTGAACAGGTAAAAAATGAGATAATAACATTTGTGAATTTATTAAAAGATAAGCAAAGAAAACAGACGCAATCACTGAACCCAATACGAGGACTCGGTCAATCCAATTTAACTTGTTGTCTTTACTCATCATTTTCTCCACTCTTCTTATCGAGAAATCATCATTAAAAATGAATCTACTTAAGTCTAGTTTGAAAAAAAATGATATATATTTATGTAAATAGACAAGATACAGACTAAAGTTATATTAACTGCACGTATATATATACCGAAAAATTATCAAATGAATTTATTGAGTCGAATCTCTCTAAGAACGAAGTTCATGCTTATCTTAGTTGTTGTAACAACTGGAATGCTCTCCGTTTATGCATACTTAGCTCTTAATGATTTTCAATCTGACAAAATTGCTTATGTCTTCGAGTCCAATAGTTCAGGAAGTCGATCCACAGCCAATCAAATTCGTTCAGAGCTCACTTTTGTTTTAGAAAAACTTGAAGTTTATCTTCGTGGTTACAATCTTGAAACAAAGTCATTTCATCCCTTTGCTCAATCTCAGTTTCAAACCGAAACTCTCATCGAATCTGTTTGGACTTACCACTTTGATTCACAAGTCGGTGATTATCGCTTTTATACACAAATTGGCAAAGACAATCTTGGTTTATTACAAAGCCCTGCTTGGCAAGAATACTTTTTGGCTGTCGCAAAAGATGCTATTTCCAACGAAGTGACCATTCGTATTTTTGATCCCAATCCAACAAAGTGGATTGTTGCTCTTAAATTTCAAGCGGACATGTCAGAGCGTCCTTCTGTCATTATGGGGCTTGTGAGTAAGTCCAGTTTCGTTGAAGCTTTTTCTGGAGCAACTCTCTTTGACTCTGTTTTAGTGAATGGAAAAGGTGAGGCGATTGTTTCTCCTATCAACCCTAATTATCTTAACGACCCTACAGAAACTCAATTGGCTGTTCAAGCCACTTTGGAAAAAATTAAAGCACCTGTTGGAACTTATAAATATCAATCTGAAACTTCTGGAGGCTGGCTTATCTCTGTTGCAAGTATTGGATTAGGAGATATGAAAGTTATCTCTATGCTGCCTGAAAAAACTGCTTTGGAAGCTATTGAAGCATTATTTGTAAAATCTATTATTTTATTTCTTCTTCTGGTTTCTGCAACAGTAGGAATTAGTGTTCTTGCTTCTCGCCGTCTCACTCGAGCTATAAAAAGTCTTTTTGAAGCCACTAAGAAAATTTCTCAGGGAGATTTTAATATAAATGTAAAAGTGGATAGCCAAGATGAAATTGGAGGCCTTGCGAATGGTTTTAATCACATGGCTGGTGAAATCAAACGTCTTCTTGATGAAACTGCCGAAAAAGCACGAATGGAATCTGAGTTGAATACAGCACGACTCGTTCAAGCCACCCTATTCCCTGAAAACCAGTTTGAAAATGAAAACATCTCTCTTCGAGGTTTTTATGAACCGGCCTCTGAATGCGGTGGTGACTGGTGGTATTTTTCTCAAATAGGATCCAAAACTTATTTATGGATTGGAGATGCCACCGGGCACGGCGTTCCAGCAGCACTTGTGACGAGTGCTGCAAAGTCTGCAGCCAGCGTTCTAGAACGATTTCCAGATCTCAAAGTCTCTGAACTTATGAAATTAATGAATGAGGCGATTTATGGAACCTCTAAAGGCCAGGTTCTAATGACCTTCTTTTTAGGGTGCTTTGATAGTTCTAACGGAACTCTTACTTACTCTACTGCATCCCACGATCCACCTTATCTTATTCCATGGAAAAATGGCGAAAATGTAAAAAAACGCGATATTGTTCCTCTTATGGAAAAAGTAGGAGCCCGATTGGGTGAAAGCCCTGAGAACCAATACGAAGATGTCACTATTCAGATCCATCCAAAAGATCGTATTGTATTTTACACAGATGGAGTCCCTGAGTTAAAAAACTCTAATGATGAGCTCTGGGGCGAGAGAAAATTTTTAAAAACACTGATGAATTCTTATAATAAAAATCATGATCTTGATATCTCAATGCAAGACCTGTCCGAAGGTATTGCTGAACACAGACAAGATCAACCCCTTGAAGATGACGTGACCTTTTTTATGATCGAATATAAAAAAGCTTCATAAAAA
>JAGRAB010000219.1 GCA_020435085.1 Bdellovibrionales bacterium
AAGGGTCTTGGAAGTGGTAACCAGAGACAAGAACGGCACCACCATCATAAAAAATAACGCCACCAAACTCTCCCCAAATAGGAAATCGAAGTTCTGTTTTAACCATGTAGTAATAACTATCACTTTTAATAATCTTCTCATTTGCTGATGTCACAGGAAGGCGGGTTTCATCATTGGAATTAACAACATTGGAGCCTTTAGGAATTCGGTTATTATCATTTGTAAAATCATAACCACGAACAGTTGAAAAACTTCCTAAAAAGAAAGCGTGAGAGGTGGGAACACCACTGTCTTTAATGTTACTGAGATTTGAAAGATACCCAGAGCGAAATTCATTGGCCCAAATCAGGCGAGGGGCAATAATAGGAAAGTAGTGTCTATAAGTACCATCAAGTTTAACAAATTCAATTCCAGGGGTATCGTCAAGGCCAATAGCTCGCACAAGGAAAGGGGCTGAGTAGTCAATGCCGAGTCGAGAGTAGTTTCCACGAGTCGGAAGAAAAGGATTGTCACGGTAATCTAAATCTAAAACTGGACCGATATTTGGAATTTGAATTGTTGTTGAAGAACAAACAGACGCTGTATTATCGGGGCATCTATTTTTTAATTCTCGGTTTGTTCTGGAGTCGAGTCCCCAAGCTGTCCATGTTAATTTTAAATGACGAGTAATATCAGATTCTAAAAGAAAATCGATGCGATTTCTTTCTAAAATCTCAACCAACTGTTGACCGTCAAGTTGCCTATTATAAGCATTAAAAACTTCATCTGATCGAGTGAGGTTGACTCGCCCCTTAATTTTTGTCCCAAACATGAAGGGTTCTAAGTAGCCAAATGTGACACGATGTTCAAGGTAGTTCAAGTCGGCAACATTTGAAGACAAATCCACTCGGCTAGAAAATCCACGAGCTGTTCCAAAAAGATTATTATAACTAAGCCCTGTAAAAGCCCGTGCGGTAAGCTCACGTTCGCTATTGACACCAACACCAAGTCGCCAGAGACCAGGGTCTCTTTCATCAACAGAAACAATCACTGTGCGATCAGCAACATCGGTTCCTTGCTCTAAAGTTGTTATTGTTGCTCTTGAAAATATACCTGTGCGGTTGAGGTAGAGTGTTGAGTCTTCAATTTTTTCTGGTGTAAGAATATCACCATCTTCAAAGTTGAGAGATTTTCGAATCACTTCAGATTTTGTTTTGTTATTCCCTTCTACAATAATGGATTTCACTCGAATTTGTGGGCCTTCATAGATTTTCAATTCAATATTTGCATGAGTTCCTTTTTCATTGTACTTCACAATTTCTTTTTCATCGTTAAGAATTTTCATTTCTAAGAAACCACGATCAAGATAAAATTTCTTTAGTTTTTCAATGCTTTTTTCTAAATTTTGTAATCGTAAAGGGGCATTGCTCTTAATGAGAAACTCATTTTCTAATTCTATATCGGTAAAAGATTTATTTCCAATAAACTCAAGTCGTCTCACTTGAGTGAGAGGACCTTCATCAAGATTTAAAGTAATCACAGCATCAGATTTAGATTTTCCAAGGTATTCAATTCGAGTACTTTGAATTTTTGCCATTAAAAATCCTTGATTTCTTAATTCTGTAATTAAGTTTTTTTGGCCAAGGTCAAGATCTTCTCGATTATAATATCCTTTTTGAATAAGTTCGCTGCTATTATTTTTAATAAAACTGATATAGTATCGAGGAACTCGTGAGATACGCCCATCGATATTCCACTGTTTGATACTTACTTTAGGACCTGTTGAAATTTTAAAAGTAACATTTCTTTTGAATTCTTTATCATTTTGTGAGACATCGGATTCAATCTTTATTTCGGGAAATCCTTTATTTAAATAGTAGCTTCGAATTTTATTGGTCATGTCAGTTTCAGGCTCAATCCCTGAACGTTCACCTTCGGAATAGACAAGAGCACGCCTCACATCTCCTTCAGTAGGAAGAAATCTTTTTTGATTTGGTGTTTTTTGATATTTAAAGGGATCTGTATTGGCGTAGAAGGGTTGACTTGAATCAACGCCTTCAAGGAAAATTTGATACCTGTATGGATTTGTTACTTCAAAAATAATATACGCTTGGGTTTTATCTTCATTGTAGTTTGTTGTAGGACCTTTAACCTCTGATCCAAAATAGTTTTTTTCCATAAGGAAAGAAGTGATTTTTTGATTAATCCTTAATATTTGGTCTGAGGTGAGATTTTTGCCAATATTTGCTTTGGTTTTCAAAGTCAGCCGTTTGTCGAGATCATCATTTGCAGAACGAAATTCTATTTTAGAGATTTTGCAAGGAAGGCCTTCTGTAATTTTAAAAACAATATCCATTTGTGAGTCATCAACTTTTTCAAAAGCAACTTCAATGACCGCATTAAAAAAACCAAGTTCACCATAGAAGTTTTTTAAGCGTTCTCCCACTTCAAGAATACGTCGCTTTTCAAAATTTTCTTTTTTAGCAATATTGATGATATCAAGAAGCTGAGAATCAGAGGCGGCATGGTTTCCTTCAAGGAGAATATCTCTGACTCGGCGAAGAGGTGAAGCGATAATGACATATTTTCCATCATTTCTTCGAATCACTTCAACGCCTTCAAATCGGCCAATTTTCATAATTTGAGAGATGGCACGATCAATAATTGAAAGTGAAACTGTTGTTTTTTGAAGACTAGGGATTTGCTTGAAAAGAGTTGAAGTTTCTGTGGGACTGAGACCATCAAAAAGGACTTGTTGTGAATGGGCTTCACAACTGAAAAATAAAATAAATAAAAAAATATGCAAATATCTCATCACTACTTAAAATTCACCTTATATTCGACATCAACTCCAACTTTATTTTGCTCGATTTCTTGTTTGGATTCTGTCGTGGTTTGTTCGCGTCCTTCCCATAGACCAATAAATGAAATATTATCATTCAACTTGTATTCAAATCTTACGTCACTTTTTGGGTTATTTTCAATAGTGCGACTGGCAGAAGTTTCCCATTTTGGGGTCCATTGTTTACTAAATATCACTTTAGGGTAAGTTGCGTTATCAATTGTGTTAAGAGAGGTTGAAATTTTAACCTCGACTCCGAGTCTTTCTTTTAAGGGTTCACTTAATTGCTTTCCAATAAGTTGAGTGCCGAGTTGAGTTCCAATCACTCCTGAGGCAATGGAGCCATCTGAACTTTGGTTGTTGGGGTCATAGTTATTATCAATAGTCGTTGCCTTTGTCATTCCAAGTGCCAAGAGCGAAATAATCTGCTGGTTACTTAATGGAGGGCGACTTTCTAAGTTAATATTTAATTTTGGAGCTGTTCCTTGTACAAGCATTTGAACTTCATAATTTGTTGATTCCTCTCTTTTTGTTTGGCTATTTATGGAGGTTTCAGTCACTTTGGCTTGTGCATCTAAATAGATCGTTGGGTTCTCAGGTGAAGAGTTTTTGAAATCAACATAACCAGAAACGATTTCAAAATTTGTATCTTTAAATTTTATAAGACCACCAGCAAGAGGTGTGATGGCCCCATTGAGGCGAATGGAGTCTGGCGTACCTAAAACTTTGAGCTTTCCTTTGGCTTGTGCATCGAGAAGCTCATTACGGACAGAAACTGGTTTTTTAATATCAATATCCAAATTGAGAAAGAGGGGCTGAAAGGAATCTTTTGTGAGAAATTGAGGGAGAAACTCAGAAGGTTTAATTTCATTAGCTTTTGTTTTGCCAGTTGAAAAATCCATCGTAATATCACCATAAGAGATATCGTAATTTCCTTTAAGGGTGTAAGGAAAATTTTTGCCAGTGAATTGAATACGACCAGAACCTTTTGTGCGCATGCCGTCAGGAATATTCAGGGAAATGTCATCAAATTGAGCTCGAATATCGACGGGAACCTCTGTCAATGAGGAAAGTGAAATTTTGCCCTCTCCTTTGACAGGTCCTCCTCCAAGGGTTGCTTTCATGGCATTGATTAAAATATTCTTTTGATTAAATAAAAGATCTGCATGAATTTGATCAAATGGGTGTGGGAATTTTTCTAATTTCACATATCCATTTTCTATAAAAGCTGAACCAACCACTTCAGGTTGTTCTATAGGGCCTTGAGTTTTTATGGCCATTGAGAGTGTGCCGCGTAAATCTTCTAAAAAGGGTGTGAGAAGAGCAATAAGACTGAGATCTATTTTTCCATTGATATCTGCATTTAAATTTTCTTTTGTTGCATTGAGAATATCAGCTTTTAAAAATGTTCCATTGCCTTGTAGGTAAATATCTTTTGAATAGAAATGTCCATTTTTGACAATTAACTTCATTGGGGAGGTGGAGTTCATTTTTAAAGGGCCTCTTTGAATAACAAAGTTATCCACCTTAACTTCTCCAGAGGAATTCCAAAACCCGCCTTTGCTGGCAGAAAGATCTATTTCAGAAGTCAGTTGTGTTGCAAAATCTCTTTTTTTGGCTGTTGCTGATAAAAGAGTAAATAGATTTGTAAAATCCCAATTATTTGTTTTTAGTTTCAATCGAAATGGCCCTTCTGGACTATAAGGAAAAGTAAATGTTGATTGAACGGTTTTTCCTATAAAACTTAATTCTCCTTCAAGGCGATCTTTCATAATATCAAGGCGAAAGTGAGAGTCGTCAGCGGGAGAGTCTCCAATCACTAAATTTTGTAATCGACCATTGAGCACCATTTGTGGATCTGAGATATGACCTTTTAAGAGAAGACTTGAATCGAATTGTCCGGCAATATCAAGTCCTAAACGAGATAAGTTTTCTGATTGCTCTAAGCGAAGCCGTCGTCCTAAAATAACAGCATCGATTTCGCCTTGAGGATTCACCTGACCATTGAGTTCTATTTTACTTTGGGCTTTAATGAGTTCTACTTTTTTAGCTGTGACATGTCCATTGTCAGAGATGATTTGAATAGTTCCTTTATCAAAAGTTTCATGGGCAACTTCGCCACGATAAAAAGAAGTATTGAGATCATAACTCATTAATTGAAAGTTTAAAGGCCCCCATGCTTTTAGACTTCCAGATCCAGTGCCATCAATTCGAATGGGTAGTTTTATCTTTCTAGAGAAGAGGTTTTGAATATCGCTAAGGTCAATGAAGGGTAAATTTTGGTTGATAAAGAGTTCTTTTTTAGGAAGGTCAATTGTCAATAATCCTTCGTATCGACTGGAATTGAACTGTCCTTTTATATTTCTAAAGGTTAACTTCCCACTTTTATATCGAATTTGAGAATCCACATTTCCAAGACCAAAATCTTCAAGCCAAATCTGTTTACCTCGAACATCAATATCGACTTGTCCCCATTGAGAAGTGCCTTTGGTTGTTCCTGTGAGTGCGGCAGCACCTTCTATCTTCAGACCAACGAGGTCATCGATATCTGCCATTTCAACTCTTTCACCAATAAAGGAAATATCAAAGCCATCTTTATAGGAGACTTTCCCCTTTGTTGAACCACGGCTTTTCTCTCCAGATTGTAATGCTGCAGAGAACGTTATGTCCTTATTGCCAATTTCTACTTCGCCTTTGGCACCAAGAGTTTTAAGTTTAATAATTGTATTTTTCTTATTTTTTTCTTCAGAGTATATGTAAAGGTTTTTACCAAGAGCTTCGCCAGAACATTTTATTTTGATATCAGGGCGAAGAGAGCCTTTGCAGGGAAGTTTTCCAGAGAGAATGGCTTCAACGGGAATATTTCCTACTTTTATTGATTTGAGAAAGGGTTTTAATGAAAGCTGGTGAGCAATAACAAGACCACTAACATTCATGGGTTCAACGAGTTGGATATTGAAATTTGCAATATCTACGTGGCCGGTATAATTTTTTAACTGGATAAGAGGAGACGTGATAGAATCCTTATTAAAAGCTCCTTTAGCACCTAATTCATCAATCCAACGGTCTTGTATTTTTACTTTTTTTGTTTCAATAGAATAGTTTCCATTTATGGTTTTCTTTAAAAGATCATAGGCCACCTGTACATCAGAACCAACAGAGCCAGACATTGTTGGTATGAATATAGATTCATCAATGGCAGGAATAAGGGCATTAATGTCTTCTAATTGGACAAATGCACGTGAGTTAAGCTCTGCCTTTGTGATATCAAATTTATTCATGTCACCAAATACCTGTCCTGATGCAACGATAAAACTTTTTTCTGCTTTTAATTTTAAAGCAGAGACAGACAAGCCAGTCTCTTCTAGCAAAAATTTAGTTTCAATCGAGAGGTTGAGGTCTGGCTTGTTTCCAAGTTGTTTTAAGGTCAAATCTGGAAAATCATTTTTAATAAGAAGTGATTTATATTTATTTTCAATATTGAGTGAAGCATTTTGGATACGGACTGCGATATTTTCATTGTTAAATAAAGCCTGAACATTGAGGCTTTCAACTTCAAGTTCATCGACAGGTAGCTTAAAGATATCCGAAAGAGAAAATGAAGTTTGCCCATCTTCTTTTGAATTATTAGATCGAAATGTTTTTACAATACTTTCTTTAAAAATAAATTTTAAGTCAGGACGAATGAGATGAACTTTTGATGCGCGCAGCTGTCCTTGTATGAGTCCTAAGATGGAGACTTGAATTTCTAATCCATCAAGGTGAGCAGGGGCCATTTGTTTGCTCAAACCATTTTTAGGAAGAATTCGAACATCATTAAATTGAATAGATGGAGGTAGCAAACTCACTTCTACATTTTGTGGCCAAATACGAAAAGGGGAATGAAGTTGACTTTGTCTTTCTAACTCAAGAAGCAACCAAGCCTTTATTTTTGGTAAATGATAAGTGCGATAAAAACCAATCATAAACATAAAACCTAAAATAATAAGGAGTTTTCCGGTAAAAGCAAACCAGTGACTACGAATGTATCTAGAAAAAAAAGACTTCATAAAAGTTCACCTGCCCACTGAGTCATTAAGGTGAACGCAGATCGATAGTTGGGTCTCACACTCACAATACTTTGCAATAAATCAATGGCTGGCCCGGTTTGTCCTAAACCATTGAGTGCTTTTGCTCTTGCATATGTCGCTGCAAATGTTGTTTCAGGATCGTTGGCATACCGTAGTTCGATATCATGAACTTGGCTGAGACAGTCGACAAATCGTCCACTATCTATGAGAAGATCAATTTTAAGCCATTCAACCTCCCAAGTATCATCAGCAAATTCGAGTATTTTTAAAGCAGCTTCAGGGCTGCCCATAAATTTTAAACCAATGGCAAAATTATAAGCGGAGTTATTATTTTGAGAACAGATTTCTTGCATTTGCTGAAGAATGGAGCCGCAAACTTTTTGTTCTTCAGCATTTAAAAAAATACGCTCTGTTAATTTCGATTCATGGGTTTCAGAGGCACTTCTTGAAATAACTTCTTTGGCCCATTCTTGTTCAAACTTTTGATACTCGCGTACCAAATCTTTATCATCAGGAAACATGCGTAATAAAATTTTAAGAGCTCGCTTTTCTTCATCCACCATTCTTTGACTGCGATAAAATTCGACTTTATCGAGAAGCATTTGTTTCTTATTTTTATATTTTTGATGACGATCATTTTCGACAGTAATTCTTAATTCTTTAAAGCGAGAATCTAAAGACTCCCAATCTGTTGCAAGAGCAAGGGTATCTACTCTGTTTTGTCTTTTTGCTCCCTTAATAACACTTTCAATAACTTCTTTGTTGGGTGTAACTCCTGTAAGCTTTAAAAGACGAATGTAGAGTCCCCATGGAATAGGAATCTTTTCATGAAAGGCTTCAACAAAAGTTGCTAAAAGTTCCTGATAGAGTCCAGCATTGAGAGCAAAATTGAAAATCGAATTTCTTTCATCTTCACTGATTTTTTTTTGAAATAGATGTGCGACGAGTTCATCAAAAATATCTTTTTGTGGCTTATTAACTAAAAGAAGTCTTTGAATTTTTCGTTCAATTCTATTTGCCAAAAAATACTCCGAATAATGGGCTATCCCATTAATTATCCTAGAGAAAAGTTATTTTCACGAGGCTAGATCTTATGCGTCACTCACCGACAAAAAAGAGACCATTTTTTGATGGTCTCTTTGGGCACTTCATAGGAAAATTTTGCCGAGTTTTTCTTATTATCCAATAGAAACTCGTTCGACATAGGAGCCATCGGTCGTATTGATTTTAAGAACATCACCTTCATTAATATGAAGAGGGACTTGCACAATAAAACCAGTTTCAAGAGTGGCAGGTTTGAAAGTGTTTGTTACAGTATTGCCCTTATGGCCAGGGTCTGTTTGAGTGACTTTCAATTCAACACTCTTAGGGATATCCACACCAATGGCGCGTCCATTAAACAAACAAACTTTTACTTCCATATTTTCAGTTAAGTAATTGGCCGCATCTCCAATAAGGTCTGCGTTGAGACTCATTTGTTCATAGTTGGATTGATCCATGAGATGAAAACCATTTTCATCAGAGTAAAGAAAATTCATATCTTGGTAAACCACATCAGGAACTGGAAACTTTTCGCCTGACTTGATGGTTCGATCCAAGTTGGACCCAGTAATCAGATTTTTTAGTTTTGTTCGTGTGAATTGGTTTCCTTTTCCAGGTTTGACGTGTTGAAAGTCAGTGATTGTATAAGGTTCATCATCAATCATGATTTTCGCGCCTTTTTTAAAATCGCTCGTACTAATCATTTTCTCTCCTTCAAGATCTAAAAACCTGGCCATTTATCGAGGCACTAAAGCCTCTTTGTACTGGAATTCAAGAGAGTTGTAAATTGCGACAAATCAATGCGATGCATTATTAAAGTAAAGGGCCCATCTGCTCTTTTTTATCAGAAATCCGGGTGAGGAGTAGTTTTAACTTTTTTATTTTTTCTTCTTTTTCAAGTTGTTTCAGTGATGACATGGCTGAATGTGTTTGGGGCGTATTTTCACGAGGTTCTTCAATAAACTGATTCAAGAGTTTTAAACGTTTAATAACTTCAGGTTCTTCTTTAGAGAGGCCAGAGTTTTCATTAAGAAGGTGGCGTGCTTTTTCAAACTCATTGCGCACAATAAAAGCATCGACAAGTGAAATGACTCGATCAATTTGACGAAAGCTTTGCGGGAGTTCCTTTGGTATTTCATCTTCAAGGGGAGAGAGTTCTGGTATTTTTTCTTCTAGTGTATTGAGTGGAAGCATTTCAAATAAATCATCATCAAATTCATCAGCAGTGATGCTTTCAAGCTTCTTAACAGCACTTAAGGCTTTTTCATCATTAGGATTTAAAAATAAGACCATTTTATAGGCTTTTAAGGCTTCTTTTGGGTATTTCAATTTAACTAAGCAATCGGCAAGAAGAGAAAAAGCTTTTATATTTTCAGAAGATAATTCAATTGCAGCTTTTAACTCTTTTGCTGCGGATTCTAGTTGTTCTCTTGCCATCAAAGCTTGTGCAAGTGCAATGCGACCTCCGGCAAACTTGGGGTGTTTTCGAGCTCCCTTAAGGCCTTCTTGAACGGCTAACTCAAGCATTCCCATTTTTCGATAGGCATCCACAAGTGGAGCAAAGACCAGAGACTCTGGGTCTTTTTCCAACATCACTTGATATTTTTCGACTTGTTTGGCATCCACAGGATTTTCACTCATGGCCTATCTTTGCACTGAGCCAGAAGACTTTCAATCACTTGAATTCAGTTTTTTAATGAAGTTTAATGCTTTTTGGGCATGGTGAGTAAGAAAAGCGTTTTGGGCCTCATATTGAGGGGGGCAAATTGTCAATTATTCTAGGGTTAGATCCTGGTTCTCAAATTGCAGGATTTGGAATTATTCAAAAAAATGCGACACACTCAAAACTTCTCAGCTCAGGTGTAATTATGCTTCCGAGCCAAAAACCTCTAGGAATACGCCTTAAAATTCTTCATGATGAACTAGAGAAAATATATCAGACATTTCGTCCTCAAGATGTGGTGATTGAAAAAATCTTTTTTGGTCGTAATGCTGACAGTGCCTTTAAATTAGGTCATGTACGGGGAGTCTGTATGATGCAAGCTTTTCAACATGGGGCAGCAGTGCACGAATATGCGGCAAGAAAAATAAAAAAGGTGATTACTGGCACAGGAGCTGCGACAAAAGAACATATGCAGTATGTGGTCAGCCAAATTATTGGCAAAAAACTAGAGGGTCCTTTTGATGAGGCAGATGCCATTGCAATCGCACTTTGCCATATTCAAGAAGCGGAAACACAAAAGAAAATAAAGAAAAATTTGGAGGCCCAGCTATGATTGCATTTTTGCATGGTCAACCCATAGCCATTGAAGACGACTCCGCCATTGTTAATGTTCATGGTGTCGGGTATGAATTAATGTG
>JAGRAB010000220.1 GCA_020435085.1 Bdellovibrionales bacterium
CCATGGATCACCATTATCTACCTCCTCCTCTCGAGTATAAGTCGATTCCCTCTCAAGAAATCATTTATGCTCGATTTATGGGCTCTCCCGCAATTGGCCCCATGAAAGTCTATCCTGCTGCTGAAGGCTTTGCCCTCGAACAAAGACGAAAGCTCAAGGGCCCCACTCTCGAAATCTACACAGTGCAACGCAATTCAAATATGACGACGGAATATTTATTCTTCTTAGAGCCTATGCATTGACCCAAGAATCCGTCGAAGGTACCACTTATATTAATTCTAAAAAATAAGTGTTCATCCGACTGACAAATCATTTAAAAACGGAGAATTTTCATGAAAGTTTTTGTTCGAGTTATTACTGCTCTTCTAATTGGATTTTTTATTTTAAAATGTGCCTCAGCACCAAAGCCAGAACAGTTCACACCTCAAGAGTCTCCACGCCTTTCAGAAAAAGAAGCTCAGTTTCGAGCCAAGCAAGTTCAAAATGTAAAATATGATTTATTTTTTGATTTAACTCAAAACGAAGCCTACTCAGGAAACGTCACCCTCAACTTTGATCTCACCGCAAAATATAATGGCCTTCGTATTGATTTTTATGATGGCTCTATTGAAACTGTTGAGCTTAATGGACAACCTATTTCTGTCAGCTACAATCAGCATTATTTATTTTTAAATCCTGACCAACTCACAACAGGTCCTACACAAATTAAAATTCAATTCTCACGAAAATATTCCCAGGATGGTGATGGCCTTCATCATTTTACAGATCCCAAAGATGGTCAACGCTACCTCTATACAAATCTTGAGCCCTTTGATGCCAACAAAGTCTTTCCTTGCTTTGACCAGCCCGATGTAAAAGCTAATTATAAAATGAAAGTAAAAACTCCAAAAAATTGGCAAGTGATTACCTCAGTTCGAGAAGAAAAGGTTGAAAAAGAAGAGAAAGGTTTTGACCTTTGGTCGTTTCCTTTTAGTGCGAAATTTTCTACATACATTTGGTCGCTTCATGCAGGCCCCTATCATGTCTGGAAGGATACCGCCGGAGACATTCCTCTTCGTCTATTTGCACGAAAAAGCCTGGCCAGCTACGTGAAGGAAAAAGATTGGTTTCAATTTACCAAAGAAGGGCTTGCTTTCTATAATCAATATTTTGACTACAAATACCCTTTTAAAAAATATGATCAATTGATTGTGCCTGAATTTGGCCCTGGGGCTATGGAAAACGTCGCCGCTGTCACATTTAATGAAAGATTTGTTTCTCGAGGAGTCAAAACTCAAAAAGAACGTCAAAATCTCAGTAATGTGATTCTTCATGAAATGGCTCATATGTGGTTTGGTGATCTTGTGACAATGAAGTGGTGGAACGACCTCTGGCTCAATGAAAGTTTCGCAACTTATATGGCAGCACTTGCTCAATCATCGACAGGAGAGTTTAAAGAGCAAGCTTGGATCGATTTTAATGGAACAAAAGGTTGGGCATACTGGGAAGACCAACTCGTTACCACGCATCCTATTGAGGCGATTGTTCCCAATACCGATCAGGCGATGGCTAACTTTGATGGAATTACCTATGGAAAAGGGGCTTCTTCATTAAAGCAATTGGCTTACTTTATTGGTCCTGAAAATTTTCAAAAAGGCGTTCAAAATTATTTTAAAAAATATGCTGAAAAAAATACGGAACTCAAAGACTTCATGGAAACTCTCGATGCTCAAACAGAGAAAGATCTCAAGTCCTGGCAAAAACTTTGGCTACAAACCTCTGGGGTCAATACTATTTTTGCCGACTTTTCTTGCAAAAACGATAAAATTACCTTCTTTCAACTCAAGCAATCTGCACCTACAGAGCATAGTCATATTCGTCCGCACGCTCTCCAAGTGGCATTGCTCAACGATCATCAGGGGCAGTACAAAGTTGACGAAGTTATCAAAGCCTATGTGACAACGAAAGAAACAGATCTCAATGAAGTGATTGGAAAAAAATGCCCTGACATTGTTTATCCTAATTATGATGACCATGATTACATAAAGGTCACACTGGATTCACAAAGTTTAGGTAACCTTAAGCATGGAATATCAAAAGTGGAGAGTCGTTTTTTAAGAAAAATGTTGTGGTCTTCACTTTGGGATATGGTTGTCTATGCTCAATTAAGCTTTGAGGCTTATGGTGATATTGTTCTCACTGGAAGTTTGAGAAACGAGAAAGATCCATTTATTTTGAGAGATCTTTTAATGACTTTTAATGGGCGTGGTGAAAGCTCTCCTTCAGTTATTAATTTTTATAAATTTAAAGAAAATGGCAAATCTTCTACCTACTCACAGTTTATTAATCGGTATGAAAGCCTTCTTTGGAACCGCTTAAGAACAGCTCCCGCAGGCTCTGAGTTGCAAAAAATATTTTTCTCAGCCTATGTTAACTCTGGTGAATCACCAGCAGCTCAAAATCATCTTCTTAATATTCTTAATGGCAAAACAAAATTTCCTGGCCTTGCCATCGATCAAGATAAGCGTTGGGATATCATTTCACGACTCGCCTCGCTTGGTCATCGTCAATCAAAAACTTTGATTGCTGCTGAGTCGAAAAAAGATCAAACCCATACAGGTCGATTGAATAAAATTTCAGCTGAAGCCTCCCTTCCCGACTGGAAGTCAAAAATCAAATGGATCAATAAATTTACTCAACCGGAAACAAAAGAAAGTGATGCTGTTTTAAGAACTGCCATTTACAGCCTTTTTCCTGTGAATCAAACGGATCTGCGTACAAAGTTCTCAGAGGAATTTTATCCAAAGCTTCTCGAGCTCAATAATGGGAAAGAGGTTAACCGTGCAAGAGCTTTTACTGTTCTCACTCCAAATGAATGCGTGAATAATACGGGAAAGCTCGAACAATTTATTGATGAACATCCTCAGTTGAAACCTGTGGTCTTAAAGCAACTACGAGTCATCAATCAACAATATGGTCGTTGTCGCAAAGCCATTGAGCTCGCTCGCTCCAAAAAGTTTGGTGCCAATTAAAAAAGGTTCCAGGTCCTATTTCAGTATGCAGTGCGTACTGATACAGGACTTGGAACCAAATTAGGAATTAAATTAAGCAAAGCTCCAGCTTCAAGTTCTGAGAATGTCGACTCTTCATACTTATAGCTTTTGCCGAATAGGTCTCCTTTTGTGAGTTTGTCAAAAGGGATAATCTGTATTCCCCAATTTTTTGAATCTGCTTGCTTCCACATATCTAGTAGATACTCATCAAGCGGAATGATAACTGCAGTATCACTATAGTCAAAATCTAAAACCCATCCTTGATAATAAGCGAAGGCATGAAAGGACCATAAAACTTCATGTTGACTCCTCTCACCTCTCGCATGTTGAGGGCGAATAGGGGCAAGAGGTGCTCTTTGATGATAGATATAAACAAAATAGAAGTTGGAAATATTTATTTCATTCTCAATCAATCTTTGTCGAAACCTCCAGACATTATCGGAGCATTGAAATTTTTGATAATCTTTCGTCCATGATATTTGAAAGGTCTCTTCAATCCCTAAGGGCAGTGATGCCAAAGTTAATGAAGAAAATAAAAAAATGAGACAAAAAATAAATACTTGAATGAGATTTTTCATGCCACTCTGCCCTTCCCTATCGAATACCTATATAGATAGAAAGGCACTAAAAACAAAGAGTGTCTTTTGTAACCATTAAAAGTGTCTAAATTTCATATATAAACTTTATATATATGACGACAATTATCCAACTATTACCAATCTGTAAGGTCAAATCTCTAATTAATCTTTTTGTCGCAATTTATTTAACGCCGAACCTGCTTTAAACCATTCAATTTGTTCTGCATTAAATGAATGTTTCGCTTGAATTTTGTCCACTGAACCATCGGCATGAGTGAGAGTCACTGTCAGCGGTTTTCCGGGAGCAAATTGACTCAAGCTCTCGACTCCCACTTTGTCATCAGCTTTGACTTTTGAATAATCTGCAGGGTTTGCAAATGTCAGAGCCAACACACCTTGCTTCTTTAAATTGGTTTCATGAATTCGTGCAAAACTTTTTACCATGACCATAAGACAGCCAAGAAACCGCGGGCTCATTGCCGCATGCTCACGGCTACTTCCCTCACCGTAGTTCTCATCTCCAAAAATCACCCAAGGTTGACCTTTTGCTTTATAAGCTCGAGCCACCTCATGAGGGGCTTTTGTTTCATGAGTGAAAATATTTGTGGCTGTTCCTGGCTCTTTGGTAAACTCATTGGTTCCACCAAGAAGCATGTTTCCAGAAATATTATCTAAATGACCTCGATACTTTAACCAAGGCCCCGCCGGAGAAATATGATCTGTTGTACACTTACCCACTGCCTTAAAGAGCACCAACATATCTTTCATGTCTTTGCCGTCCCATGGTTTAAACGGCTCTAATAATTGTAAGCGATCCGATTGAGGAGCTACTTTCACCTCTGTGCCCTTTCCTTGCGGAGCTTGATAAGCTTCAGGATCAGAGACATAACCTGACTCAGGAAGCTCAGGGGCTTGTGGCGGCTGTAATTTTAATTTTTTTCCATTCGTTAATTCAACCTCATCTGTCATTGGATTAAAGTCAATTTTACCAGACAATCCTACTGCCATTGTAATTTCAGGACTGGCAATAAAAGAAAGTGTTTCAGGGTTAGAGTCATTTCGACCACGAAAGTTTCTGTTAAAGCTATTGATAATTGTATTGGTTTCACCTTTTTTGAAGTCATCGCGCTTCCATTGGCCAATACAAGGACCACAAGCATTCGATAACACTGTTGCACCCACTTCATTAAGAATTTGCATCTGTCCATCACGTTCAATAGTCTTTTTAATTTGTGACGACCCTGGAGAAACAAGAAATTGCTGAGGCATTTTTCCGCCAGCATCCAAAACCTGCTTGGCCACATGAGTGGCACGACCAATATCCTCATAAGAAGAGTTGGTACAAGATCCAATAAGAGCTGCCGATAATTCTTGAGTCCAACCGTTTTGTTTAACTGCAGCTTTCATTTCACTGATCGATCGAGCGGCATCCGGCGAGTGAGGCCCTGTAATTTGTGGCTCCAGTGTGTTCAAATCAATTTCAATGACTTCGTCAAAATACTTTTTAGGGTCTTTTTCCACTTCAGGATCTGCTGCCAAGATGTCTTTGTATTTATTGGCAAGATCCGCCAAGGCCCCACGTTTTGTGGCTCTGAGAAAGCTTTCCATTTTGGCATCGTATGGAAAAATTGAAGTGGTTGCACCCAGTTCTGCACCCATATTGGTAATGGTGCCTTTTCCTGTGCAACTCAAAGATTTTACACCTTCACCAAAATACTCAACAATTTTATTGGTTCCACCTTTAACCGTTAAAATTCGACAGAGTCTAATAATGACATCTTTAGGAGACGCCCAACCTTGAAGCTTTCCTTTTAAATGAACACCAATAAGTTTTGGGTTTTTTACTTCCCAACTTAAGCCCGACATCACATCACTGGCATCGGCTCCACCAACACCAATTGCACACATGCCAAGACCACCAGCATTGGGAGTATGAGAATCTGTTCCAATCATCATTCCACCAGGAAAAGCGTAGTTTTCAAGAACAACCTGGTGAATGATTCCCGCACCAGGTTTCCAAAAACCCATATTGTAGCGACTGGCTGCACTTGCCAAAAAGTCGAAAACTTCTTTGTTTTCCGCCATGGCTACTTTCATATCTGGTGTCAGTCCCTCATAAGCACGAATCAGATGATCACAATGAATTGTCGAAGGCACTGCCGCTTCATCTTTTCCGGCTAACATAAATTGAAGCACGGCCATTTGGGCTGTGGCATCTTGCATGGCCACACGATCAGGAGCAAGTTCTAAAAAACTTTCCCCACGAGTTAAATCTTGGTTCTTAGGATCGACAAGATGTCCAAGCACAACTTTTTCAGCAAGGGTCAAAGGTCTTCCCAGCCGCTCTCGAATCACTTTCAGGTTATTTTGAGTTTTTTGATAAACACGTTCGACCATTTCTGGGGTTGTTTCGATTTGGGCCATGACTGTCTCCTCTTTTTTCGATCATCTATACTATGTAAGCCTTTAGAAGATACTCGCCCTTGTCATGGGGCGC
>JAGRAB010000221.1 GCA_020435085.1 Bdellovibrionales bacterium
CTTGAGGTTGGAGATGTTTTGGTATTTATTGCCAGTGGAGAAATACGAGAAGACGGTGTTTCTGAGTCGGGTGCACCTATTCGTCTGTGGTTTCCCTTTGAATCTGTAGAGCACGCACTCATTTACCTAGGTGATGGGCTGATTTTTCAAAAAGAAAATATTGGAACAGATGTATTCTCTATTGATACATTAAAAAACACGCATAGCACTTATCAAAAAGGCTTTAATAGAAGTCCTCAGTATCGCGCCAAAATGTTGATTGAGGCTTGGCGATAAAAGATCTTTGCCCATTTTTGGCAACACAAGAAAATATTACATCTAGCTGCAGTCTTAATGGGGTTTTGTTAAGGTATAGCTCTTGCTCAAAAGATAATTCTTTAATTTACTCTTGGAGGATTATTTAAATGTTCTTAGCTCATTTTCTGTTGAGTCTATTGTCTTTGTTTTCCATTCTCAGTTTTGCTAGTGAAAAAGTGGCTCCAGACTCTGCGTGGGGAGCGGCCCTTGTTTATTCACAAGAAGATGCTGACTTTATCTATGGGGGACACGCGATGGTGGGGGAGAGTCACTGGCATGTGATGAATCACTCGGCAGGACGCACGTTGGATGAGAGCGAAGTTATGGTGTTTTTTCGCGTGAAGGTGGACATGACAACGGATGGGCTGTGGTTGAACCGGCTTCTTGAAAAAGCACAAAAGCAAGCGGAGTCTTCACAAGTAGAAAAAACATCTGAAGCAGAAGGCAAAGTCGAATATCGTGAAGAAATTGTATTTGCTGTTCCGGTTCAAAAGAGCTGGGTTTCAGAGCCTGCGTGTGAGTACGGAATCCTCACCCTCGTTTTCGATGACAATAATGAGGTTTCCAAATTTGATGGTGCCTGTATTGTTGTTAAATAACTTTTTTTAACTTCTTGGCTTTTAGCTTTTCTGCTTTTTTGATAATGCCCCTATGTTTTTGAAGAGCATCATCTTGGCCATTAGGAAAAAGAAGTAGGCTTGGGTTTATACCAAGAAATGCTCCAATTCGAGTGGCGAGGTCCACCCCAAGCTCCCGACGATCATTTTCAATAGCACTTAAATTAGTTGAACTAATGCCAATGACATCGCTCATTTCCTGTTGAGTAATATTAAAATTTGTACGAAAAGATTTTACTATTTTCCCAGCAGTTGTTTTTTGGATAAAAAAATGATTCATATCTTTCATTATTTTCTCCTTGAGTAGTCATGAGTCGCAGTTAATTTTACAACTAAAACGATGACTTTTGTTCTTTCAACTTTATATATGAGCCGCCCTTTAAAACTAAAAGAAGAGGAACGATAGCCAGCCCATTTTCCAAAGAGTTCGTGGTCATGCCATAAGTTAACACCATGACTTAAAGACTCTGGGCCAAACGCTCGGATTTGTTTTATCCAGGTGGCAATAATTTCTCTATCAGCTTCACTCAAAAGGTTTTGCTTTAAAAGATTTTGAATGTCACTTATGGCATCTATTGAAAATAAAACTGTCCACATAACAGCACCTTTTTCAAAGAACCTATCAAATATGATATATTATCATATTTGATAGGTCAATTTTGTTTTTATTTTTTTATTTCCTTGCAAAAAGCAGAGAGTGCGCCACTGTCAACAAGCTTCACTTTGGAGATTATTTTATGTCCTAGAGTATTCAAAATTCGGATCAGTCATCCTGACAGATTCGAGAGGGAGTCACACAATTTCATTTTTGACTTTCAAAAAGAATCACCATTGAGTCCAAGGTTCAGTGGGGTGTATAAAAGTTTTACGCTCCTCCTTGAGACATTTTCCTAGAAGAGGCTTCAGCCGTGCCTTCTAAGGCCTCTTAACCTGGCATGATTTTCGCTATTATTTTTATTGTTAGGTATCAAAATAAGATAAGCGATATCAGGGTTTTAAGAGTAAAAAGGATTTTAGAGGAAGAAAAAATGAAAACCACATCATCAAGTCATTCACATCGAGTTATTTTTGTTTTGCTTTCAAGCTTTGTTGCATTGATCACGTCAGCGGCTTTCGCTGGCCCTGCAGTGACGAAAGCCCAATTCCTTTTAGCTCTGAATGGAGTGAATAAAGTCAACAATCGAGTGGTTTCTCCCATGTCTGGCGTCGAAGACGAGTGCAGCGAAGCCCGTCGCACAAAAGCCCAACGCCAAGTCGCCGGCGGCCCAGAGAAGTTGTGGGATGTGAAATTGGTGGATCGCGATGGTGATGGAAAGCCAGATGAAGATCGAGTTCGTTCCAATAACCCTTCCGTGGGGATGGTTTATGGAGCAACAAATGGGAAAAACGTTGTTGCAAGTAATTATGTCTTAGGTAAACGGCATTTAGGCACCGTCGCTCACTCGTTTGTGCTTCCGAATGGACAGGTGAGAAATGTATCTAATTTAACCGTAGAAGTAGAAGGGTGCCCTGGAGAGAAATATAAAATATCTCAATATAAACCTTATCAATTTGACTTGAAAAATAGGGATCTAGAGGATTTAGGAGTTATTGAGTTGGACCGTGATCTGTGTGATGGTGCTAAGTCTTTGCAAATTGGAGAGATTCCTTTAGATGAGTTAAAACAACTGGAAACATCAGTTATTGGCTACTATAATCCTTCGCAAATTAGTGAAGAGATTCAGCTTGCAGGAACACCGAAGTCAACGACATCTCAATCCCCAAAAACGTTAATGCCGTCAGCTTACAAACAATATACATCAAAAGGATATGTTGTTGGAGCAGACTATTTAAAAAATGGCAATAGGATTGATTATTATGAAATTGGTCAATCCTTTGGTGGGTCTGGAGGGCCTCTGATTGCAGACGTTGATGGAAAACCAACTGTAGTTGGAATGCAGTTTATGCAACCGGATGATGA
>JAGRAB010000002.1:0-1348 GCA_020435085.1 Bdellovibrionales bacterium
ATTTTGTCTTTGTAAGAGTCTTTTAGTTCAGTGACTTCCGTAGAACCTTGATCGATCTCTTTTTGTTTCTCAGATTGAAAACGCCCTTTTAAATTTTTGAGTGAAGTGTGACTGGTTTCTTGTTCTTGTTGGTAAAGGTTACGATTATTTTTTCGAACTTCATCAAGGCGTGCTTGGCCTTGGGCAGAGAGTTTTTCTTGATTGTCTTGGAAACTGTCTTTCAAAGCCTGTTGCTTTTGATCATTTAATGTTTTTAATTGTTCGATTTCTTTTTCTTGTTTTCCTCGGACTTCATCTTTCTCTTTTTTTGCGCGCTCTTGAAACTCGGAGACAGATTGATTCACACTTTTTTCAATCTCGTTACGACGGTCAGTTTGTTTTTGTTGAAAGCGGCGAGTGCTTTCTGTTTCTTCTTGCATGAGGTGAGTTTTTTGGTCACGAATGGAAGCCAGTTTTCGATTGAGTTGCTCTTGCTTTGTATCAATACTATCTTCAATGTTTTTGATTTGTTGGTCGCCTTGAAGCTTTGTATTTTGAATTTGGTTTTTTACATATTGGCGATGATAAGCAATACGTTCAGCTTTATTTTGTTCAAGTTCATCAATCTGCTTTTGCGCGCTTTTGCGAATATGATTAATCGCAGCTTCACCTTGATTTTGTTCGTTTGCTTTTTTGTCGTCGTAGTGTTTTTTAAGAGTCTGGATTTGCTGTTGTTGTTCTGAAATTAATCGTTCTCGTTTTTCTCGATACTTTTCAGTCAACTCCCTTAATTCGCGATTGTTACTTTGATTGGCATTTTCAAGTCGAGAAGCCAAAGCGTGATCCTTTCTGGAGTTTTCAATTCCCTCATCCTAAGGGGGAAAGACAAAAAAGCGATGTCTCTATCAATATTATAATGGAATTTAAGAATGGGTTCTCGTTCTGTTTCGAGAATTGGTCTTTTGCCCGGTTGCGGGGGGAAGCTCTGGCGGAGGAGGGCAAATGGGTTTGTGATAGCTGGTATTACCATAGCACATCCAAGATTTTTCATAGAAGACCTGTTCTCCAGGGGCAAGACCAAAATATCCACGATATTGAATATGATCGAAGGTCGAGAGGATCCGTTTTTCAGAGCCAGTGGTCTCGTTAACGATGACAAGTTGATAGGCACGATACTCCGCAAGAGCAGGGGAGCTCAACAAAAGTCCAGTAAGGAGAAAAATAATCTTTCTCATGCTAAAAAACTATCGGCAAATTCAAAAAGGGTCTTAATGCATAGAAACTGGTTCTCTTAATTGCGGAAGCTCTTACCCATTCGTCCTCTAAATGTCTTGATTGATTGCAAATTTTTGTTGATCGGACGGCTTTC
>JAGRAB010000002.1:1456-9098 GCA_020435085.1 Bdellovibrionales bacterium
GTTTATCGACGCGGTAGATATTCAACATCTGCAATTAAGGGAACCAGTTTTTAATGCATATTTGGAGTTGCCGCGAGAGCCGTATTATCAACGATGTGGAAATAAGTTCTCAACAGTATTTCATAGGATTCTTCGTCTAATTCTTGAATAAAACAAAGTTTGTCAAAGTAAGACTCTTGATGAATGAGACCAGTGAATAATTTTTGAATTTTATCGACATTTTCAAAGTTAAAAAAATCTAACTCTTCGGTGGGTTTACTTAAAACTTTGGCCACTTTTTCGTTTTCAAATAAAAGATGAAGGCCATTCAACGATTGGCCAAGTAGTTTCTCAATCTGTTCAAGACTTTTTTCGTCAATGCTTATAGTAGCCATAGTTTTTCATTTTAAGTTGAAAGATTAATTTCCCTATAACCATCAGATTTTATTTTTTTTCATGTTGCAAGAAGAAATCGAGTGAAAATTTGACATACATCAGCACACTTCATATGCTTAAATAGAAGGTGCTAACCACGCAACTATAAATGGTGAAAAAATGAGCAGTGCAAAAAGCAATGTAAAAAAAAAATCAGAGGCAGAAGGAAAGCCTGATGCAATTCTGATTGATCCACAAGCGGGCCTCTCATTTTCTACGGAAGAAGAATTGCTCGAATATTTTGCTGATGAAATCGCAAAATTAGAGAAAGAATATCTTAAATATCGCAAAACTTTTGATATTCAAGATCAAGACTTAGAGAAATATGTAGGTTCTTTGAGTAGTGTTTTAGAAGACCCCGATGAAATTTGGGAAGATACAAAAACCTTAAAAAATGACTATGTTTGGTTTTATATAAAAAAATTTGGGAAAGATGAAGACCTCGGAAAAGATCTCTACCATGTAGCCGCTTGTTACTTGGCCCATGATACCCCTTCTTTTGTGTACCTTCATTTTCCAACCATTGATGAAAAATTGGTTCAACGCTTTCAACGAGAAGAAAAAATTTTCGATCGAGAAAACGTAGAAGCTCCATTAGGAGCTATTGACGGTGATGCGCTTAATGAAGGCGATGAGTTGGCCGTTGGGCTCTATAAAGCAATGATGCTTTTAAGGTCTGACACTGATTTTTCAGAGGAGAAATTTGTTGAGTATCATGAACTAAGAGAACCAACCATTGAAGAGCCAGATGAGATTTGGAGAAATACAGACTCTTTTGGAAACACTCTTGTGAGTTTTGTTCGTGAGTTTCCAGATGAACTCTCTGAGGGGGTTGCCATGTGGTACATTGTAGTGACCTTAGAGGACAGCCCCTCAAATTCTCATGCATTGATGTTTTCTTTTCCAACAAAAGACTCTAATTTAGTGGATCGTTATCGACATGGTGAGAATCTACAGGCTGAAGAAGTGGTTCAAGAATCATCACATTAGTACATCGTAATATTCATTTTAACTTTCAGAATCCTAAGCATAAGTTTTGTGCGGCAGACCAATATTGATCTTCAGTGAGGTTGCTGTCTTTCATTGACCAAAAAGGGTGAAGTTGACGAAGAGAAAGAGCTGCGTGGCCTGTGGCATAGATATTAGGGTCTGCATCAAATGCTGGTAAAAGAACATTGATGTGATCAATGGCAGAGGTTCCCTGACTGCTGTCATAAAGGGCAACTGTCATGGCATCCCAAGTGAGATCCATGCCATCTAAGACCATAATCACTGAAGAAAAAAAGTTATTGGGAGTGATTCCCTGTGAGTCGAGTCCATTATCTTCTATTAATGCTTGAATGGTTCCTTTAGAAAGTTGTTTTACAGGTTGGGTTTGTAGCCATTGACCAGATCCTTTTTTAAGAAAATAGATATCAACAGCTGTTGTATTATAAACAGGTGAGCCTGGCGTATCTTCATGCCAGCGGAAAAACTGAATATAGTGAGTCGCAGAACTAATAATTTCTACGGGATATCCATTAAACTTTACGCGAATGAGGTCTTCGACATATTGCTGTGTATTGGGGTCATAGAAAGTTGAAACAGGTCCTGCAAGGCTCATTGAGTTTGTGCCAATGACATTACAGTTAGAGAGCTTTCCATTTGTCGATGAGCCTGTGCTGGTATCATCTACAGGGACTGAGCGGCTTGCTGAGGTGGATGAGCCTGATTTACTGGAGCAGTTAGAGAATAGCATAAGAGTTGAGGAAAGAGTTAAAGCTAAAATAAGGTATTGACGCTTCACTACAACCTCCTCTTGAATATGGATTGCTGAGCTTTACAATAAAGAAAGCAAAGTAAGTGCCAGAAGAACAAGAGGGTTGAGAAAAAAGCATAGTTATTTTAGTGATTTACAATGTTTTTTAATATCATTATGAGACGCTCAAAAAAAGGACTCCGTCCCCCTGGCAAAAAGTCGAGAAAGAGGGTGTAGTTATGGTTGTAAGTGATTGGAATTATAAAAGAAAAATCTTTTTTGTGAGTTTTTTGGTCAGCTGTTGCATGACTCTTCAGGCCTGTTCGCATATGAGTGGCTCAGGATCGCATCTTAAAGCACTTGAGGTGACAGAGCCTGTAACGATTCAGCTCAAGGGTGCGGCTGGTGATATTCATCAAACGCGATTTTACTCCCATTCCTACTCAAAAAACTTTCAATCAGGTCAAATTGTTAAAGAAAAAGATGAAATTGTTGATTTCACTTTAGAAGAAAAAATAGCCCGTGTGAACAAAGCCGGCAATATCACCTTAACAGCAACAACAAAAAAGAAGGATGGCATTGTTGATCTTCATGAATTGGCATTTCCAGAAGTGGATGAAGTCATTGAATATTTATACACCCCTCAAGGAAAAGTTTTAAAAGCCGGCGATTATCCCGATTGGAGTATATTCTATGTGCCACCAATGCCCCTCCCATCACAACCAGTTTCGATTGGTGATACCTGGGAATTGAATGATGGATGGCAAAGTATGAATAATGGAATTCCGTTGACAGTAAATCTTGTTGGGATTTTTAAAAATCTTTATGCCTGCGGGAGTGATCGTTGTGTCGATATTGAAGTCTCCGGAGACGTCTCTGTTGCAAAAGTGCTTGAGGCCCAAATGGACTTTGTCAGTGAGATTCAAGGCAGAATTCTCTTTAATATTGATAAAGGAGCTATTGAGTGGTCTCACATCCAAAGTCGTGAGGATCTACGGATGGCAGAATCACAAACAACCGTGGCGTCTTGTTTAATCTCTCAACTCATCAATAATGAGAAAAACTCTGTGGCTCCATTGAAATGTCAACCGGGCTCAGAAACTATTGAGCTGACCCCTCAATAGTTGAATCTCATGAAAAATTAAGTAGACGAGGCACTAATCTTTAATCTCAACCCAAGTGATTCCATCGCCCCCATTTTCAGCAGTGCCAGATGTCCATTTTTTAACGTAGAGGCTGCGAGATAAATATCCACGAATGGCTTTTTTTAAAGTATCAGTGCCGTGACCATGAATAATTTTAACGCGATCAACATTATGAGCTGCTGCCGTATCAAGTTTTAACTCTAAATGTTCAATGGCTTGATCCACAGAATAACCTCTAACATCAAGCTGCAAGTCGGGAGAGGTCAGTGAAACTGCCGACATACCATGACTGCCTTTTTGACGAAGGATTTTTTGAGTGGGATTGGATGGAGATAGAGGGTTTTTTAAATCAGACCAATGAACAAAGAGACGCATAGAGTTTGAAAGAATAGGGACTTCTCCCTTAGAGTTGGCAGGGCCTTGAACAATACCATCTTTTCCAATTGTGTTTGCATAAACTTTTGAACCGGGAGGAAATATTTTCTCAAACTCTTCCACAGAAGTAACATCTAAAGACTTTTCATTTTCAGAAGCTGTGGACTTAATGATATGAGGCAATTGGCGTTTGATCTCACTCGAAGAGGAATGTTTTTTAAAGATATCATCAACTTTTGAGAGGTCAACCATGCGATCAATTTTTTTCTCGGCTCTCCGAACAACCGTTTGAAGCATATCTGTCTTTTCTTTTTCAAATCGTTGAGCCAATGAATGATATTTACTTTTTTCTTTGAGGACTTCCTTATTTTTACGAATTAAGTCTTCTTTTAATTTCCTGAGCTCTTCTTTTTGTTCTTCAATTTCATCGAGAGATTTTAAATAGTTTTTTGTCTCAGGACTTAAAAACTCAAGAGCTTTGTCTATAATTCGAGTTTGAACCCCCACACGTTTTGCTGTTTGAATAGCTAAAGACTGCCCAGGAATACCCATCAAAAAATGGTAAGTGGGTTGCCCTGTATGAGAATTGTACTCAAGACACCCGTTAACAACGCCTGAAGATTTCTCCCAACCACTTTTAAGAGGGCCCAAATGGGAAGTGATCACACCAAAGACATGGTTCATTCGAAACTGTTCAATAAAACTACGGGCAAGAGCCGTTCCTTCTTCTGGATCTGTAGACCCACAAATTTCATCAATGAGTAATAGGTTTTCAAGGCCTTCAGCAATGGCAGCTTGATCAAGGATTTTTAAATGAGCTGCAAATGTACTTAAGTGAGCATCAACACTTTGGGCATCGCCAACACCAATATAGATATTTTTAAAAAATGGTAATTTGGATTCAGGTCCAGCACAAATAAGTAGACCACAGCGAGCCATATGAGCTGCAATACCAACACTTTTTAATAAAATAGTTTTCCCACCAGCATTGGGTCCGGAAAGAAGCAGAATGCGGTTTTTGTTATCAAGTAAAACTGAATTCGGAGTGACTTGAATCTCTTTATCTAAAACTAAAAGAGGGTGGCGAAGATCAATTAACTCCACTTGATCTTTTATAAATGTCACTGGCTGACTTTGAGTAACAACAGCTAATTGTGCTTTGGCATAAAGCTGGTCCATATTCAACATCACATCATAAGCAGAGGCAATTTCACTTTTAAGTCCTTGAAGGTAAGCACTTAAGGCGGTGAGTAAACGTTCGATCTCTTGTTCGATCTCTGTTTCAACTTCGCGCAACCGATTGTTGATTTTGATAACTTCCTTAGGCTCCATAAATACGGTTTGCTTGCTTTGACTGGAAGCATGGATAATGCCATCAAATTGCCCTTGCATTCCACTTTTTACGGGAAGAACCCAACGGCCCTCACGAGTGGTCACGTATTTATCTTGTAATATATGACCAAGGTCATTTTCGTTAACAAGGCGATCAAGAATTTTAGCAACTTCGCGACCTTTTTGATTTTTTTCATTGTAGAGTTTGTACAGTTCTTCGCTCGCATCTGTGCGGATAGCTCCATCAGGAGTCATTATTTGATCGATGGCAGAAAGAGGTTCTGTTGGATTCATTAAATTATTTAATAAACTTTTTATTTCAGAGTCAGAGCTTTCACGAAGAGTTTCAACAAGGGCTTCGAGTTCAATAAAAAAGTGTCTAACATCTTTTAGCTCTATTGTTTTCAAAGTGGCATCTTTGGTGAGTCGTTGATACCAAAGGTGATAGAGATCAAGACTTTCCATAAAAGGTCGAACACCAGTTTGAATCAGCAAATTTTTTATCGAGATAATTTTATGAAATGAGCGAGTGCACTCACTTTCAGATTTTAGAGGAGCCAGTTTTAAGAGATGTTCTTTAGCAGTTTCGCTGGTAGAAAAGAGAAGTAATTTATCGACGATCGAAGGCCAGTCAAGATTTTGTAAATTGCTTAATTCCAAAAATGCAAACTCCCCAAAAAATTAAAAATAAGTAAGGAATCCAATACCCCCATTTAGAAAACAAAGTCAAAGTGGGGTTTTTAAAATAAGGAATTTTATATAAATACTTCCATTTTTCATGAAGAGGTGATGTTTGTAGAATAGTGCCATCGGCTAAAGCCACGGAGCTAATGCCAGTATTGGTAGAACGAATGATGGGTCTTCTCACCTCAAGAGCTCTTGAAAGGGTCATATAAAGGTGTTGATAACGTTCTTGCCATTTTCCATACCAGGAATCATTGGTGACATTGATTAAAATTTCACTGCCAAGAATTGAAGATTGGCGAGCAAACCAATCAAAAAGGCCTTCATAGCAAATTTGAGGGCCCATATGAATGTTTCCAAAGCTTTGGATGACCGGGCCATGCCCACGGGCAAACTGTGCCACCTCAGGAATCCAGTCATAGAGTTTTGGAATCCAATCGCCACCAGGAATATACTCACCAAAAGCAAGTAAAACTGTTTTTGTATAAGTAGGAGTAAGAATCATACCCTCATTGTTAAATGCAAAAAGAGAATTGGAAACTTGTTGAGAGCGTGGGTCTTCCCCATAAGCTCCTGTAAAAAGTCCGATGTGGTTCTTTTTAAGAAAATCAACAAGCTGGTATCCATATCCACTTGAAAGGTATCGAGGATTCATTCGCACTGGAAAAGCCGTTTCGGGCCAGACGGCAAAATCTACGGGTTCATTAGCAAATTCTTTGAGTCCAGATTCTGTCAGTGAAAAATACTCTTTGACAATAAAGTCAGTGAACCCAGCCCCTTTTTCTGCATATTGCTTTTCAAGATTGCCAATATTGGCTTGTACAATAAGGGCATTGACAGAAGCATTGGGGGGTGGAAGTTGTTTTTTTAAGTAAAAACCTCCTAAATTAATGGAAGCAAAAAAAATCATTGCGGAGCCCAAATATAAAAGGGCTTGTTTTTTTTGATGGCGGGCAGACCATGCAAAATAAAACAAAAGGTTTAAAAAAATTGAAAATACACTTAAAAATTTAATGCCCCAAATTTCACTTGTTTGAACACCAGGCCAATCGGCCCAATACCAAGTGTAGCCAAAATGCCAGTCAAAAATCATAGGATAAGTCAGCTCAAAAAAAGAAATACAAAGAGGAAGGAGAAGGATTTTTTGAAGATGCTGAAGATTTAATTTTTTACTCAAAAAATACCAGAGCAATCCTCCCAAAGGAATATGTAAACTGGCAAATGAACAAAAGAGAATGAGGCCAATCACGGCAGCGGGCCAAGGAATATGGCCAAATTCTTGAAGTGTGTAGGCGACCCAATTAAATCCAATAAGAGTGAGGACAAATTGACAAATCCAACCGCTGAAAAAAACCTTTTTCCATGAATTTTGATTTTGCATCCAATAGATCCACAAAGGGACAAAGCAAAAAAATAAAGCCCAAGGTGGAAAAGGAATGTAACTGGTTCCAATCATGATTCCAGAAAAAATGGCCAGTTGATAGTTTCGGAAGAACAAAGAAACTTTTTTAAGCATATCCTTGAAGCTAGCACTGAAAATTTAATTTTGCGAGCTCCGAGTTCTTTATAAAAACGAGTTGTTTTTTGCTTGTTCGTTCAGCATTTCTTGGTAGAATAAACTCGAATTTGGGGTTATTTGCCTATTGGAGGGGATAAATTATGCAAAACATGGACTCCTTTCATAAAGGTTGGGGGCATGATGAAAATCTGACTCCCAATTATGAGGTTATTAAGGTCCGCTGTCCCCAGTGTTTTCAAGCCTTTCGAGTGAATGCTGCCGAAATTAAACAAAGTCGTCCCAAGTTTGCTTGCACAAAGTGTCAAGCTTCATTTTGGCTTCCTTTTCCTGAAGCTTTAAAACAAAAAGAACTCATTGGGTTTCCGGTTTCATGGATTCAAGTTTCATCTTCTGATACAAGAGTCTCACCTTCAAATATAAAACAGACAGCTCAGA
>JAGRAB010000222.1 GCA_020435085.1 Bdellovibrionales bacterium
TGACCCAAAAAAGGAAGCAGGTACCTTTTTTTACCTTTTTTATAGGGCGAGGACGAGTTCGAGGCGAATATCTCGGCCAGGCTCCAAAAGCGGAGACCCATGTTTTTTATATTCGCGATCAAAAATATTATTCACTTTTAAACGAGTGGCTCCAGAAAAGTTTTTATCTGAAAACCGGTAACCAACAGAGGCATTGTAAACCACAGATCCTGGTGTTTCGTCATCTGATGAAAGAATCGTTTTATCGACTCGATTTTGTTTAAAATAGACAAAGTTTTCAAGACCAAAAACCCAAGCTGCTTTTTCATACTCAATTGTTGAACGCAACTGATCCGCTGGTGCCGTCGATAATGGTTCACCATTTGAGCTTTTTATTCCTCTGACCCTGGCATAACTTGCTCCCAACTTGATAGGTTTTAAGTTTTGCTTCCAAGAGATTTCTCGCCCCTGTAACTTCACTTGAGGCGTATTGATAAATTGAGTGGTGCCTCCAAAAATATCAACATATTGATAAATATAATTATCTATGACAGATTGATACTCACTCCACTCAAGGCTACCCTCTTTGCCAAAGCTGCCATACTCATAAGTAACTTTGCCCTCAACCGTTTTCGAGTCTTCCGGTTGAAGGTTCGGATTTGGAATAAAAACGTTATTACCAAAGGCCCCTGCACTAAAGTGATAACCATCAACATACATATCTTGAATTTTAGGAGCGTTATAACCTTCTTCATAAGATATCGAAGTACTTAAATTCTCATTCCACTGATACCCCACTTCAACATCTGGAGACCAAGCTTTATTTAATCGATCTTCTAGATTTTGATCGTGAGTGATCAACTCCACTTCATCGTATCGCATTCCGGCTTGAGCCCAAACGCGGTCTTGATACATCAACTCCGTCAACGTATAGGCTCCAATATGATTGGCTTCTCCATCAGGAAAACTGGGTAAATGACCTCCATCACGAACTCCAAAGTTTTGATCACGAATCAACTCCACTCCAGGTTGCAGTGTCCATCGCAAGGGCTGCTCATCGGAAGATTTTAATACATCTACTGTAGAATGAAGTGAAAGCCCCAATGTATCCACTTTTCTATTGTCATGCCGATCGTTATCTACACGTCTTCGATCCATCTCTGTTGTTGACTGATACACCAAAACCTCAGGGCGAATGCGTGCACGCCCCTCCCGTTTATATTGTGCTTTAAAAGCCGTGTATTTTTCTTCCTGATTTTCTATGGGATTTGATGTTCCATCTTCTTGAGAGGGGTTTCCTGGTGTCACAGAGGTTTTTGCCTGTTGTTCTGCTGAAAACCAAACCCTGCTTCGAGAGTTTGACCAATTGCCTTTGGCCCAAATAGACTCATCTTCGTATCCAGAATAAGGTAACGCACTGTTGTTCGACAATGTTACGTCATGAGCACGAGAGCTGGTCACATCCGCAACAACTCCTCCTTGTGATCTTTCTCCAAAATGGGAAGCTGCCGTCAATGATGTTTGATTTAAAGCTGAGACATCCGAATACATATTTCGAATTTGCATCGCTGTTTTTGAGCGCGGAGGAATCAAGTCATCGGCATCAATTGTTGTAAAAGAAACAAGTCCCCCAAGAGCTCCGTTTCCAAACCGACTAGAAGCCCCCCCTTTAATTAAATCCACTTTTTTTAATAAGTGAGTGCGAACAGGAACCACTGAATTATGTGTCATTGAAAAGTTCGAGCGAGTTCCATCAAGTAAAAGTAAAACTTGGCTCTCTTGAAACCCACGAATCGTAATGCCTTGGGCTTCTTTACGAGGCCCTCCTAAGTTTTCAACACCTGGTATTTGATCCACCAATTCACCCATTGTATTGACTTGGCTGTTATTGAGCGTTTCCTTATCAATCTCTTGATCAAAAGATTTTCCAATAAATGAGCGAACCGGTTCTTCACTCGGAGCCACTTCAAGCACTTCCATTTCATATTTTGGTTTTATCTCTTCTATTTTGAGAGAGTCTTGACTGATTTCTTGAGCTCTTGCCAAAAAAGCGGGGGTACATAGAATGGAGAGAAAAATGAGAAATCTAAGCATCGCGTCAAAAGTTCTACCCCGATCAGCTTTGGGTGACAACCTTTTTGGCAAATAATTGTATCAAGTCAGTTGTTTTTGTTTATTAGGGGCTGTGGAAAATTTATCGTGCTACTGCGAATACAATCTCTCGTAACGCAGATCAATTTTCCACAGCCCCTAATGAAAGTGTTGCTCGCTCCATATCGAAAATTTGAAGTATTTTTGAGGCTTTTGGGTCAAGAAGTAGGTATCTATTTTTTTCAATATTCGAATATTTTCGTTTAAAAGTATAAAGTCCTTGAGGTGAGTAAAAAATTCGGGTTCGACTCCAAAGGCTTAAAATTAATTCTACCCAAGTTGCCGGCCTCTTCACAATTCCTGGACAAAAACCCAAACTTACAAGTGAGACGCCCTCTTGTTGAAGAGTCTGAAAAGATCGAGTCAGTAAATAGTCTAAAGCATATCTATGCCCACCTCGTCTTTGCATAAGCTGATCTATATAATAATTTTTATAAGACCACTTCTTAAAAGAAATAATGGCGTGGATGCTTTGATTTTTGTGGCAAATAAAAAGCCTTTCTCCTTTTAACATTTCATCTAAGGTTTTTGATAATGGGCTTAAGAGAAACCCAATGCGAATGATTCCTTTTTGTTTCCTCCAAGTATTTGCAAAATTTAAAAGTGCAGGCTGCCAGTTTTCAAGGTCTTCAATCTTTAATTCTTTGACTTCTAAATTTGAGGCCTCACCTTTACGTCTTGCTCTTCGAAACTCTTCCGAACGATGCCCCTTCATAGACCAGTTTTTTAAATCATTGAGTCTCGAAACTCCAGCACAGTGGTGCTCTAAAGAGCTTTTTTGAGCGAATTCTTCAGAGAAATAATACCCACATACTCGGCCATTTTTTGTTTTTACGAAATGAATAAAATCATCCATACAGGCCACTTGAGCATCAAGACTCTTGCTCAAAGGATCGCCGGCCACCACAAAAGATCGACCGACTTGCTCATAAGCAATTGTACCCCACTGGTTTTTATAAATTTTCTTTTCAGTCTTCGACCAAATAGATTGAATAGGAAAATGAAAAAAAAGGTCACCCTTAAGAGGTGACCTTTCATTCAAAATTTTGTCTGAGTCATTCATCAAACAATCAAAGGTGCAAGAATTAATGCCACAATAGAAATTAATTTGATTAAAATATTCATTGCCGGGCCCGTTGTATCTTTGAATGGATCACCAACGGTATCACCAATGACAGCCGCCGCATGAGCACTACCACCTTTTTTCTCACCTTCAACGGCACCTTGCTCAATATATTTCTTGGCATTATCCCA
>JAGRAB010000223.1 GCA_020435085.1 Bdellovibrionales bacterium
ATTCTCATTGAACGGGGGGTTATTAAGATCTAGGGCTGGAGCCGGAATTGCTTTTAATAGGCAAGTTTACAGACAAAGGACTTTGAGATTGATATTTTTTCAAAACAGAATTTTATATATTTTAGGGTTTGGACTTGGGTGTGTAAGTCAGTCTTTATGGGCTCAAGTGGCCTTTCAACCTCAAGCAGAAAATGGAATCTATTCTCAAAAACGCCAAGCCGGCGAGATTGAGATGGTAGTTACGGCTCAAGACGGTATCCCTGTTTTTAAAACAACAAGTACAGAAGAGGCTGATATTTGTGGTCAATTATCCTTAGGCGATAAGGTATTTGTTCAAAAAAAGAGAAATCAACCTCTTCCATTTGAACTTATTAAAATTCGTTTGGAAAAAGCAGTCGGTAATTGCAGACAAATAGCTTATGTACAAACAGGATTTTTGATGGATCCTTATTATGCTGGCAATGGTGGAAAACAAAGTACAGGTTCTCGGAGTTGGAAGAGTTCGATTCCTCAATTTGAGACACGATGTGAAGAAAGACGTGGAAATAATAAAATTATTATTAGCTTTGTGGGAGATGTTCTTCTTCATGGTCCTCTTCAGCAGCAAGCTTATTCTCAAAGTGGTCGATTTCAAACTCTTTGGGATCAACTGAATCCTGTTTTTAAAGATGCCGATATTGCCTATGCCAATTTAGAAGGGCCAGCGGCCGAAGGTGTGAATTGCCAAGGGCAAATGACAAAAAAGAATCAAATGGTTTTAGATCCTCAGTGTGGGAAGAGTCGCTCTTCGGTATATACCAGTTATCCTATGTTTAACTATCACCCCAGTGTAACAGAAGATCTAGTCACGAGTGGTTTTGATATTGTTTCGACGGCGAACAATCATGTTCTTGATCGGTACTCAAATGGAGTTGACCAAACAATTGATGCTCTTCAACGCTCAGGTTTAGCGTTTATGGGAACACGAAAACAGTTTTCAGATAGTGGATTTTATACGGTAACAAGAACAAGATCTCGTGGTGGGCAAGTTTTTAATATTGCATGGGTTGCATGTACATTTAGTGCCAATGGATTTGTTGATAAAAAGAATCAAGTTCTTAATTGCTATAACTATGGAAAAAATGGAAGTCCTATTTTTTCTCAAACCAACCCAGAAGTATTATCGCTTGTTGGGCGTCTTGCAAACACAAAAGGTATTGATGGCGTGATAGTGACCCCTCATTGGGGACCAACAGAATATACTCACTCTGTTCATTCTTCACAAAGTCGATTGGCCTATGAACTTGTCGAATCTGGAGCGACTGCCGTGATTGGAGCACACCCTCACGTTTTGCAACCCTGGGAGGTTATAAAAACAAATTCTGGTAGAGAAGGTTTTGTGCATTATTCGCTTGGAAACTTTGTGAGTAATCAAAAACAAGCAAATCGCAGAGCAAGTCTTGTCTTACTTGTGGGATTTCAAAAAGATGGCCGTGGCCAGTTACGTGTTGATGGTGTTCGCTATATTCCGACATATCTTAACAGTTGGGGTGGAGGACGGTATTCGAGAGAGTTGATTCCCCTTGATAGAGGAAAGCAAGCCAATGCGCAGGGGCGCGAATCGCTGAAGAGTACTCTTTCGTTATTTCCAGATGAACTTCGTTTAAATAGCACGGACGAATTAAGTACTTGTTACTAAAGTGGCTTAAATTTCGGAGATCATTAATTCGCAAGTCGACATTTTTTTATCGAGATGTTTTACAAGTAAATTCAGAATGCGACCATATTTATCAGAGCCCCATCTTGAGGTATTGATTTGTATGTGTGATAGATCTGAATTCTTTAATTTATTTAAGTTGGAATCAATAATTTGTGCAGCTCCATCTTTATATCCATATTTTGCCCATAAGTACTCCTGGCCTCCAAAGAAAAGGCCACCAAGAACTCCAACGGATATTTGAAAAACAGCTGGGTTCACAGAATCGATGAAACTTAATGGAATTAACTCAGAGATCCCTAAGAGAATTTGTGAACCCATACCCGCACCAAGAAATCCAAAAAGACCAGCTATTGTATAATCGGGTTTGTTTTTAGGTTTTACTTTTTCTATTTTTGCTCTTAAAATTTTATGAGCTTCTAAGACATCATCAATTTTATATCCACCCTTATTTCCGAAGAGTTCATCGTTGAGATAAAAATAAACTCGGCCTTCTCTGAGAGCAAAAGTGACTGTGTCGAGGTTCTTTTTCGACGATGAATAAATGTGAACGCTGGCATCAAAATGGTCTTTCATGGATTCTTGGCTCGATCTATCAAACAATCCTATGATGTTCTCTGGGACACTGAACTCTGCTGAAAGTGCGTTTAAAGAACTAATACTTAAAACAAAGTTTATTAGAGCTGTTATAAGTGTTTTCATACTAAGAATCATCTTTCTCAAAAAGGTTTAATAGACCAAAAGAAATTTAATTATTTAAAGTGCAGCATGTATGCCGTCTCATTGTAAATATATGCAACCTGGATATTATTTGAGGCTTTCACTTTACAAAAAATGGCAATAGAAAAGAAAAAGCAAAAAAAAACCTCACTCTTGGGGGGAGTGAGGTGAAGAATGAGGAACCACAGGAATTTTGCAGAACTTGTTGGGGGCAATTTCTGCGACAAGTATCTAGGGGATATGATGGGGTCATTACCTAAATACTTACCTGTTGCTTATTAGTTATTTCAAAGAGAGTGCCAACTCAGAACCTATTTAAACCTATCTACTTTTTGGACAGCTCTATCTTAGGGTTGTCATATTTTCTAACACTTTAAAAATAAAATAGAATTATTAATGAGTTACCACAACGTATAACTTTTTATCACGCGTCTTTTCACTGTACTAACATTGGTCATTAAATAAGTGGTGTTGAATGATGGTTTTTGTCTCAATATGAATCAGCTCTCTATTTATTATGGGCTAATTGGTTTTCAGCTTGGGTCAATGTATTGAGAACTTCTTTTTCATGATACCCATATTCAAAATACAGATTTAAAAGAATTCGGGCCGGTCCCTCTAATGTTTTAAGCTCTTCAGCAGAGAGTTGTTCTTCTTGAGGAAGACTTTTAGAGAGGTCTGGGTTAAAGCCAAGGACAACGTACATAATATTTTTGTGTAGTTTTGTAAGGTATCCGATTTCTTTTTGAACCAGATCGTCCATATCTTTAGGGAGTTTATCGCCATCTTTAGAATCCCAGGTTTCCGCAATATAAGTATTGGCAAGTGTTTCAGCATCTTCGGCATAAAACTTTGAAAAAGCTTGAATGGAGTCTTGAATTAATTTTTCTGCTTTTACAATATCGTTTCGATTGCTATCAATCACTTTTGCTCGTTCTTTTTCAACAATAGAGTTATTAAGATTTTTTACATCGATGTCGTCGAGAAGGCCATTGATTTCTTGTTCATGGGTTTGAATAAACTCTTGCAAACTTGTTCCAGCAATGTCTTCATGACTTTCTCCAGCAATCAAAGCTTGAAGTTTCTGATTCATTTCAGGATCAGTCCTCATGGCACCAATCATATTTTCATATTGGGCAAATTGTTTTTTTAAAATGGCATTATGGTACCTTTCAATCCAAGCATTCATATAGCGATCTCGCGCTTTTCTTCGGCTTTGTAAAAGTGTTTCAAAAGATTGAAAAGACAAGGCGCGAAGAATTCGATTTTTTCTTGAGTCGCCAGTAAAAATTTTAATTTTATGAAGTTCTGAAGCTTTATTTTCTCTTAAGTAATTTTCAGCGTTATCAATACGAATGTCACGAATGTATTCAGTCATCGCATCCTTCATCCATTGCGGGACAAAGATAGTTAAAGCCCCACCAACAACTCCACCGGCTAATCCAAAAAATCCCATGACAATCCAACCGGGGAGACCCATAGGAGTGCCAACTGCAAGTCCTATTTGAGTGCCGGCCCAGCCACCAGCTGCCATGGCAGCAACTAATAAAACAAAATCACCCGTGGCAATTCTTTTTCTCCAAGTATTGTAAAACCATTGCCATCGCTTGCCATCATTGTTGAGGAGAATAGAGCCCATATTTTGTAGCATCAAACCAAAAACGCGGCGTTCTTCATCGGAAACAGCATCGTGATCCCAAAGAGATTTAATCATTTTCGTGTATTTAATGTCTTTAGCAGTTTGAAGGTCTTGTAGTAATTGTTTTTGAACTTCAGGGTCTGAACTACTGACACTTCCTAAATCCAAAAGAGCTTCTTCCCAAAGTTGAGAGCCAGCTTCCCAACCCATAAATGTAATCAATGACATCGCGCCTGAAGAAATCAAAGTTTTAAAGTGAGCGCGTGAGACACTCGATTTCAAAGTTTGAGAGAGTAAATCGCCAGATTCTTGAAACGCTTTTGAAACTTTTAAATATTTATCTCCATAATGAAGAGAGGTTCCAACAGCACTTGCTCCCATCATGCCAAGATAAATTTGTGGGTCGTTCACCATATGCTCAGCCGCTTGAACAATCATTTCTTTAGTTTCTTCCCAATCTACGGTTTTTCCCATCAACTTGGCCCGTTCAATTTCTTCTTTCACAATGGCAATCACTTGAATGACCCAAATGATGACCATCGTTTGCCCAGCATGGGTAA
>JAGRAB010000224.1 GCA_020435085.1 Bdellovibrionales bacterium
ATCGTCTGAAAGATTTAAAAAAATGCGAAAATCTTTAGAAAAAGTCTTTTTGCTACTTTTTAGTTTTCTTTTCCTTGAATTAAGTGTGCGTATAATAACATCATATATTCCGATCTTTGATATTGAAATGTTAAAGTATTCTCAGAATTTAAAAAAATACTCAAAAGAAAACCCCGGGTTATTTTTTCATCAACCGAATAAGAAGGTACACCTTATGGGGGTTGATGTTTCTACAAATAGCATGGGACTAAGGGGAGTAGAGGTTCGTAAAACCAAGCCAACAATGAGGGCTATTTTTTTGGGAGACTCGTTAACGTTTGGTTGGGGTGTTCACCAAAATAAAATATTTTCAAGTCTTGTTGAGCAAAACTTAAAAACCAATGTAGAAGTCATTAACTTTGGGCACTGCAATTATAATGCAGATCAGGAGTTTCAATTATTTGATAAAAAAGGTGATGAATTAAATCCAGATGTTGTCTATATCTTTCATTTCTTAAATGATTTAGAGCCGACAACTTGGGTTCATGGTGTTCCTCTTTGGACATATTCATATTTTGCTTCTCTTCTTGTTTCTCGTTTTCGCGGTTTTTATCAAGGGTTAGACTACAAGTCATATTATCGAAAGTTTTATTTTAGCGAAGCCCCATATTGGGAGAGATTCAAAAAAAGCATACTTAAGTTTTCAGAAGAGCAAAAAAACAAAGGGCGAACCGTTAAGGTATTTATTCTTCCAGATTTTCATCAATTTAATCCCTATGAACTAAAAGAGGTTCATCAGAAAATTGTGAATGAGTTAACAGCTTTAGATATTGATACTGTTGATATTTTGCCTGTTTTTAACGGCAGCAAAGAGGCTTTTAAATATTGGGTAGCAAAAGATGACCCGCACCCAAACGAGTGGGCGCATAAAAAAATATCTGATTTTGTAACTCCAATATTAAGGCAGGACTATGAGCGATTTTTTAAAAAAAAATAAAACGAGAAAATTTATTTTATTAATAATAGTTCTTGTGGCAATTGTTTTAGCTCTTATTGTTCTTGGGTATTACGATACAAGGGGCCCATTTCAATACAACGCCCCCTAGTTTTGCGAGGAGCTAAAGTTGAGCGCAGGTGGCGTAGGCAACCGCTTTGGAATGCTTGCCTGTTGTAGAGAGTTTGCTAATTAAGTTTGATCCAGAAGTCATTTTTATCTGATCTTGAAGGGTGTCTTGAGAGCCGGTGAGAGAGCCATTGCTGATATGATAATTTTTAATTTTTTGAGACCCTACATTTGCGAGAGATTTATTATCCATGACAAATTGGTAAAGTCGAACGTCCTTTAATTTTTGCATACGAGTTCGAACTCCGAAAAGCTCACAACTCCAAAGTGTTCCATCTAGTTTTTGTAAAGCGTTTGAAGAAGAAATAGGCGCGCTAATTTTAAATAACTGGTCCAGCTCTTTCACTTGGGAGTTGGAGATATGTTCGATTTGAGGTTCAGAATAGCCATTAAAAGAAAAAAGGCAGAGCCCAATAAAAATCAAAAAATAGAATTTTTTTAGACGAGTCACAAAACGCTCCATTATGTCTATGCTATATTTAGAGCAAAACATGCACCAACAAGGATTATGGGTGGAATACTCATATTTTATAAGTCTTTTTAATGTGTTAGCATGATAGAAGAAAAGGCCTTGTATAAAAAGGCATGAAGAATTTTCATCAATGCACGTGGAAGAGCCTCGGGGAGGAGCCAATCCCATGTGTCAGGTCGATTAAAGGGCTAGTTCTTTACGAAACCTGGGCAAGTATTAACCCAAACACTATTGTTACTGAAACATGTTTTGGAATTGCAAATTGAATCCAATGTTAATGATTCGTAAGAAACATCGAAATCACCAAGGCTACCAAATCGGATTGTTCTACTTTCTACTGTCGGCCCTTGAGGACTTTTTTCTAGACTTCCCCGCACGCACAAACCGACCCGTGGCCCAGATCGCAATATTTTTTCGATGGCTTTAAATTGAGCCTCACAAGTGTTTTTATCCTGGTTTGTTGACTGCATTATTTCAAAAACCTCATTTTTATCACTTAGAGTGTACATTAAGTATTGGTGCCTCCAGTTGTTTTCAGCTTCTGCATCGAAAAAGAGACATTTCTGTTGAACTCGATTGGAGTTTATAGAAATGACATGGAGATCATCAGTATCTGTATTAAACGTCTTGAGATTAAATACGGGGGCTGTCTGACATCCACAAATGAAAAAATATAGTATGATGGCTATTGAATTAATTTTTAAGAGTCGCATAGGCCTCCCTATATTTTTTAAGCCCAGCCTTTTTGTAATCAGAATTGCTTTTCAATAGACCTTTATATTCCAAAATTATTTCTTCGTGGTTTGGTGTCCTCCGAAGTTTGTTTGCAGCCGTTTCTTTCTTGCGATGTAACCACCGGATGGCCATTGGTAGAGAGATATTCGGATCCTTAAGGTCTTTCTGTAGAATTCCTTTGAAAATAAACTCTTTAGCTTCGCCCTTTGGATCTTGCAGGATTTTTAAAGTTTTCTTTGTAATTTGAGCAATGCCAAGGGCAATTTTTCGATTACCAAGTGGGTCTGGGATAAAATCGGATTCGCTTGAGATAAGTGCCTTTACGACGTCAGGATCGAGTGGTGGCTCAGCATTGAATTTTTTGTTAAAATAACTCGTCCATACGGCGATGACTTCATCGAAATTGTCCGCGGTTTTATATTTTTTAGTTAGTTTTCTTTTTGTTGGAAAAACAATCCCTTTGCGATCGAAGTTGTTAAAGATGGATTTAATTTCAGTGGCATCTAGGTAAGTGCCCTTCAAACGACGTAAATGTCGATCTCTTATAGTTATGCCCGTCGGATTTTTTTCACTAACAGGAACATGCATTGGGTGTTCACGGACAGTTGTGACTTTTTTGCGTGTTTTCTTAGCCATTATTTTTTGACATCCTTTACATTGAGTTGTCGATGACCTTCAAAAACCGTAATTATTTCTATCGAAGTCGACTTAACCCTATAGACAAGTCGATAGTTTTCAATCAAGAGTTCCCGTAAATTGATTTGATTAAATTCTGGAACAATTCTGCCGCGCCCTGAAAGGCGCGATAAGCTTTCGCCCGCTGTATAAAGTTCAAAGACCCACTCCTCAGCTCTATCAATTGAATCTTGGGCAATATAGGCTTTAATACCCAAAAGGTCTTGAATGGCATTTTCTGTCCAAAGGACTTTGAGGTCCTTACTCATTTACCTTTTTATTCCTAGCCGAGACTTAGCTTTAGAGGATGTTAACGTCTTACCACTATCAGCGTCCTCCAGACCCCTGCTCACAGCGGCGACAAAACGTGAGGACTCTTGCTCTTGAAGTCTATCGAACTCAGCTGGTGAAAGTAGAACCGCTGCGGGCTTACCATTTTGTGTAATAAGAAGCGGTTGGGATGAACTGCCGATTCTCTCTAACAAGGTGGGAGCCTGGCTTTTAAATTCTGCCAAGGTAACAACATCTTTAGATATTTTTAAGGTCTTCATATGGACCTCCTATAGACTTATTATAGTCCGACCTAAGGTGTTCGACCAGGATAATTATTGATTTTTATAAACAGATGTTTTCATTGAATTTTTTAAAATTGGCGGAGAGAGAGGGATTCGAACCCTCGGTACAGGTTTACCCTGTACGGTTGTTTAGCAAACAACTGGTTTCAGCCACTCACCCATCTCTCCGCGAAAGACAATAAGTCAGTTTATTTTGGCTGAAGAGAGAATCTGCCATACGATAACTCTGGAATCAAGCCAGTTAAGCCCTTGGTTAAAATCCGTAAAAAGATTAATAGTTTTCAGGAAACAGCATTCGCTCAGTGGCTTCGATGACAGTATGAATGACTTTAATATGAACTTCTTGAATACGATCTGAGGTCGTGGCCTGCGGTACCACAATGGCCACATCGGCTAGTTCTTTGAGTTTTCCACCGCCTTTTCCAAGGAGTGCTACAGTTTTGATTTTTTTACTCTTGGCGGTTTGAAATGCATCGATGACGTTGGAAGAGTTCCCACTTGTAGAAAGGCCAATAAGAAGATCGCCCTCTCGGCCAAGTCCCTGAAGTTGTCGGCTAAAAATATGCTCAAACCCAAAGTCGTTACTGACACATGTGACGTGGCTGGCATCTCCTAAAGCAAGGGCTCCTAAGGGTTGGCGATCTCCTCGAAAGCGGCCTGTAAACTCTTCGGCGAAATGCATCGCATCACAGTGGGAGCCGCCATTGCCACACGAAAAAACATTACCATTATTTTTAAACGTTTCCACAAGAAGTTCTGTGAACTTTTCACACTGCTCAATGGTGTGTGAGTCGCTTGTAAATGCATTGAGGACTGATGAGGCCTCATTGAGAGAGTTTTTCCAAATTGATGATAATTGCATGGTTGCCTCCAGAGAGACTTTACTTTTACTTCAACTCAAGAAATGGCGCAATCGTTGAACAATCTCGCGGAGAGAGCTCGTATCCCTTGATTTTTTAGCACATCGGGTCTAAAACGACCTTCAATTTTTGTCGCGCGCCCGTAGCTCAGCTGGATAGAGTACTTGACTACGAATCAAGTGGTCGGAGGTTCGACTCCTTCCGGGCGCGCCATTTTTAAGGGAGTTCAATCATTTATAGGAGAGGGCTCGGTTGAATCCATACACACTTGTAAAAATCAATTTTTTGATACTGGCTTTACTTTTTGTCGTATTTTTGATGTTTCAAATCCGAAGTGGTTCTCTTGAAAGTGGATTAAAATCTCTTTTTGGTGCTCCTCAAACAACTTCATCACCAGCCTCTCGGTAATTAAGAAATTAAAGCCATCTCTGCCGGTCTTGGTTGACTTTAAAGGGGAAAATACCTTAATTATTAAAGCTTACGACAGATTTAAATGTTGTAAAAACGTTCAGGTGTAGCTCAGTAGGTAGAGCAGGTGACTGTTAATCACCTTGTCGGGGGTTCGAGCCCCTCCACCTGAGCCAATTTTGAAGTTCCTTTCCGATCATTTTTTTGAATCCATAAAAAGTTAAATGAAACAAGCGG
>JAGRAB010000225.1 GCA_020435085.1 Bdellovibrionales bacterium
GTGCTATTGCGGGAACACTCGCTCTCGGCTTTGAACCCAATATTACTGCAGCCACTTTTATTGTGGGAGGCTCTCAGTTTACTGATATCATTGCAACAAGTGATGAGTCTGGAGCTGTCAGACTTAGAGAAGAAAGAATGAAAGCTTTTAAATATAAAAACCTCGATGAGTATAAATCTGCTGTTAAAAAAAATGTTTGGGTTGAGCCTGCACAGTTTATTACCCCACGGGAGAGTTTAAAGTCTTTTGTCATAAGTGCCAGTGCAGACACGACCGTTCTCACGAAGTATCAACTAGATCTTGTAAAACAACTTCATGCCGACAAGCACATTCATTTATTAGGGGATCACATACAAGTCGTTAAAAACACCTTCTGGAACCATAGACAAAAAATTGTGAATTATTTCAAAAAAAATCTTGAGGTAAAAAATGAAAATAAAAAATAAAACAATTCTTATTACTGGCGGCAGCAGTGGTATCGGCCTTGAGTTTGCAAAACAACTCTATCAACAAGAAAATAAAGTCATTATTACGGGGAAAAACTCCGAAAAACTTGAAAGAATTAAAAAAGACTATCCTCATCTAAAGACCATCAAAAGTGATGTCTCACAATCCAATGAAATTGCATCATTATTTCAGTATATTGTGAAACACTATTCAGACTTAAGCATTCTCATAAATAATGCCGGCATTGGCAAAAAAATAGATCTCACACAATCTCACAATGTTAATTTACTTAACGAAGAGATTTTAGTTAATCTTTATGGTCCCATTGTAATGGTGAATCAATTCTTGCCCCTTCTTCTCAAACTACCTGAAGCTGCAATAATTAATATAACTTCAGCCTTGGCGTTTTCACCCTACCCAGCCGTTCCAATTTATAGTGCAACAAAAGCTGGCTTACAATCATATACATCCTCTCTTAGAATGCAGTTAAGAAATACTTCTGTAAAAGTTTTTGAAATAGCACCCCCTTCAACCCAAACAGAGATGCTTAATGGCTTTGGCTCTCGTGAATTAAAAAATATTAATATCATGTCTCCACAAAAGCTTGTTAAAATAAGCCTAGAAAAAATAGAACAAAATCAAGAACAAATCTGCCCAGGTCAAACGGCACAGTTAAAATACATGAGTCGAATTGCTCCTCAGTTTGTATTGAGGCAAATGAGTCGGCATTTATAAGTGATTAGAGAAACAAACTTGGCATTCACTTGTCTAAATTAAACTCTCAGTTGCTGCCAAATTTCAGAAAAATTTGGCAGCTTTAAATCAATTAAATCGGACTCAGAAATTAAGAAGCATGACTTTTCTTTTTAAGGCGAAACTCCACCTCATATCCAGCTAATTCAGCAAGTTGAAAGAGCTGTAAAAGTTGCTTAGATGCTTTATTTTCTTCTAGTAATCGAAATACTTGGGCAGGCGAAGTTTTTAAAGCATCCGCAACAACTCGTGAAGACAACTGCGCGTCTGACAATTTATCTTTGAGAGCCATTTTCAATTGGTTAATGGGCCCCCAATTATAAGAGGGGTCACAGTGGTAAAGAACTAAATCTGCTGGAAAATCAAAGCGCGAACCGTCTTCAAGCTCAATATTAACGCCCTGGGAGCCAAGTTCTTTATCAATTTCAGATTTGATCACCCGATTATGAATGCTAATTTTATGATTATCAAATACTGTGAATGGCAAAACAAACTGATGTGTCTTTCGGCCTTCCTTGAGAGTTACCTCAAAAGCCCTTTTCCTGTAATTTGATTGTATATCTTTAAAAATCAAATTTCTCATAAAATACCTTCTTTTTTCAAAGCATCTAATGCCTTTTTGGCTTTTGAAGATAATCGTCCCTCCATAATTCGCCAATGGTCCACATCAAACTTTGACATGCGTTTACCATCTTCAAAAATATGAACATGACGAGGGTCGTGGTCGTAGGTATACATGACAATAATAACTCCGTTTCGCTTCCATCGCCCCATTTAAATAAGTGTAACCAATTTTGATATCGTTTGTCAAGGGCTCATTTTAAATTATACTTCAAAAAAATCTAGATTAAATGCCATAAGCTCCTCTTCTTTTGACCCTTTAATTTGTCCTGAAATTTCTTCTACAAATTGAGCTATTTTTTGTCGAATCAACTGACGATCTTTATGGCTTAAGCTTACGGTTAGAGATAAATGCACGTCTTCATTGTTTTTCTTTGCAATACT
>JAGRAB010000226.1 GCA_020435085.1 Bdellovibrionales bacterium
CTGGATCTGGAAAATAACGATAATCATGCGCATCCTCTTTTTTTCGCATTGTTGTAGTTACATTCTTTACCGAATCATAAAGTCGAGTCTCTTGATCTATTGTTCTCCCGCTTTCTAACATATCGATTTGACGTTGAATCTCATACTCTAGGGCTTTTTCAATAAAACGAAAGCTGTTGATGTTTTTAATTTCCACTTTCGAACCAAGTTTTTTCTCACCTACAGGACGCACACTTACATTACAATCGACCCGCAGAGACCCCTCCTCTAGGTTTCCATCGCATATATTAATGTATCTTAAAATTTGTCGCATCATTTTTGAATATTCGGCGGCCTCTTGAGGCGATTTTATTTCTGGCAAAGAAACAATTTCTAAAAGTGGCACGCCAGCTCTATTGTAATTAATCAAACTAAAGTTTCCTGAGTGCGTGGATTTACCGGCATCTTCTTCCATATGAATGCGTTCAATCCCTACTTTTTTGATCTCGGACCCCACAAAAAATTCCAAAAATCCATTTTTGCAAATGGGTTTGTCAAATTGTGAAATTTGATACCCCTTGGGCATATCCGGATAAAAATAATTTTTTCTCGCAAATATTGACTCTTCTTGAATCTCGCAATTAAGTGCAACACCGGCTCGAACCGCATATTCTACAACTTTGCTGTTGAGTACAGGAAGTGCCCCCGGAAGCCCCAAAGATGTAGGGCTAATATTATCATTATCACCTGCTCCAAACCTGGCCGCATCCATAGAAAAAATTTTTGAATTTGTTTTTAATTGCGCATGGATTTCTAAACCAATCACAACGTCCCAATTTTTGTGTGTCATTTTGGTTTCTCCATGGAAAATTTCAATTCGCTCTCTAAAAATGAGGCCGCTTGAAACATTTTATCCTCTGCAAACATGTTTGCAGTAATTTGAAGGCCGCTTGGTAAACCCTTTTCACTTACATTGACTGGTAAACTCATGCTTGGGACACCGGCCAAATTAGCTCCCACCGTTAAGACATCGTTCATATACATTGAAAGCGGGTCATCAAGTTTTTCACCTATTTTAAAGGCCGATGTTGTCGCCACTGGCGAGACCAGAACATCACAGCTTGAAAAAAACTGCTTTATTTCGTCAGCAATAAGACGCCTCACCTTACACGCTTTTGAAAAATACTCATCGTAATATCCTGAAGATAAAAAATAAGTTCCCATAAGTATACGACGCTTAACCTCTGAACCAAACCCATCGCCTCTTGTTCGAGAGTAAAAATCTTCTAAATCCTCTGCTGATTTATGAGTAAAGTCTGCGCGAAAACCATAGCGAACACCATCGTATCGAGAGAGGTTGCTCGAGGCCTCACTTGCCGCGATCAAGTAATACACAGACACCGCCACGTCTGCCATTTTCATATCTAGCTCAATAATATTGGCTCCACCTTTCCTGAGTATCTCTAAAGATGTTTGGAGCCCTTTTTCTACATGTGGATCTAACTTAAGTTGAAAAACTTGACGAGGGACTCCCACCGTCAACCCTTTCACGCTTTTTGAGGTTGTTGCAGACCATTTTGGCACCTCAATATTAGCTGACGTCGCATCCATTTCATCACGTCCAGAAATAACTTCTAAAATCAATGCTGCATCCTCAACCGATCTTGCAAGGGGGCCGGCCTGATCCAAACTTGAACCATAAGCAATCACTCCATAGCGACTGACCCTCCCATAAGTTGGTTTGACCCCAACAACACCGCAAAAGTGAGCGGGCTGACGAATTGAGCCACCCGTGTCGGTTCCAATAGACGCCCAACACATATTCGCGGCCACAGTAACGGCAGAGCCACCTGAAGATCCTCCCGCAACATATAATTCATTCCACGGGTTTTTTACTGCTCCATAAAAGGAGTGCTCGTTAGACGAGCCCATTGCAAACTCATCTTGATTGCACTTTCCGACGATAACAGCCCCTGCCGCCTCTAGCCGATCAACGAGTGTTGCACTATATGGTGCTTTAAAGCCTTGAAGAATTTTTGAAGCGGCTGTTGTTGGGTGCCCTTTTGAGCAAATCATATCTTTAATTGTTATTGGTATTCCTGCAAGAGGGCCAACCGCTTGTTTATTTTTTATTTTTAGATCTATCTTTTTTGCCGTCTCTAATGCCAGATCATTCTTGAATG
>JAGRAB010000227.1:0-6072 GCA_020435085.1 Bdellovibrionales bacterium
AAGCATGAACTCCTTGCTCCACTCCCCAAACTAGTCCAATAAAAACCATACCAGTAAATAAAAGTAACGGTAAAATTCCACCAAGAACTCCAAAGGCAGAGGTTCGAGACCAAGCCTCTTTAAAATTTTCGCTCTTCGTTTTTCCTAATGGCCATAGCAAAAAAAGAATTAGAAACATCTGTATAAAAGCAAGAAGGATCGCTTCACTCCAATTATGATTGAGCTTCATTTTTTCATATATGAGAACCTCAAGACTCATTTTTGAACTCCCCACCAACAGTGGAACTCCAAAGCTTGTGATACAAAAAGCAAAAACCATAGCGAATAAAATTTTAAGCTCACCTATTAACATTGGAATTGAAACCTTCCAATGAAAAATCCATCGCCTGACTCCGTCAAGAGTTGCTAAATCCATACATTCTTTCAACTTTGTTTGAAAAACTCTTTCAATTGCGACTGCGCACATTCCCGCATTCATAATGATATGAATAAAAATCACAGGCATAAGACCACGAAACTCTAATTTGAGTGGGGTGATGATTGTGAGTACTGAGGAGATAATAACGACTTGAGGTACAAATGCCGGTAAAAGTAATACCCACTCAAAAAAACGAAATATTTTTTGAGATTTTATTTTCAATAATCCTAAGGCTCCTAAAAAACCAAAGAAAAGGGATATTGCCGCACTCAGTCCCGCTTGTAAAAGAGAATAACTGAGTACACCAAACCAATCCCACCCCACTGGAATTTGAAGATTTTGTATATGAAAAAGTAAAATAAAAAAGGGGAAGCTTAAAAAACCAATGAATAGAAATTCATTTAATGATCGTTTCATTTTAAAAGGTCTCAAGAAATTGCTTGGCTCGCAGCTCTCTGGCTTTTAAAAATTCATTACTATTTTTATAGTCAATTAATTTTACTTCGGGAAGTTTTTCAAAACCGCCCACTCGCTCAACTCCTGGAACTGCAGGTAACATATAGTTTTTTTTCATCAATAGTTGTTGAATTTTTGGTTCTAATAAGAAATCGATAAACTTCTGTGCATCCTCACAGCGGCGACAGCGATCTAAAACTCCTGCCAACTCCACCTGATAGGCATGTCCCTTTTTATCGATTAAAACATCAAGATCTTTTCCTGCATCAGCATCGTTTTCCCAATGAAACACAATAGAGGTCAAATAAGTAAAAACGGCTTGAGCCACTTGCCTCTTAAATAATCCATAGGACTGACTCCACGAAGGAGACACCCGAAACTGCCCACCTTTTAATTTTGAAAGATTCATATTGAGGTAAAAAAACCAATAATCAAGTTCAAGGCCGGGCGTGCTAAACCGAGGATCTTGTAAACTCACGACAGACGTAGAATTAATTTTCAAAAACTCCTCTAGGCTGTTTGCTGATTTCATTTTTGATTTACGATAAATAAAAGTCATTGGTGACCATGTTATTGGTACAAAAGGACTTTCAAAATCTTTTCTTATTTCTGGAATTATTTTTTTATAAATATTTTCATTGATTTCTTTCCACCCCAAAAAAGTCTGGGCGTCCATGACCATAAGGGGATCAAGCCCTAAAACAACATCGGCATAAATACTTGGATCTTCTTTGAGCTTTTGGATAAGAAGGCCTGAATCACCTACATTCACAAGTTCTACATCAACACCATACTTAGCCTTGAATTGACGCGCCACTTCGGGCCCTGGGCCAAAGCTACTCACAAATGTGGCATATGAAAGAACTTTCAATTTATTATTCTCAAATCCAGAACGATCGATACTTCGACTTTCAAGAACAAATTTACCAAATACGACGGCACCAACGATGATTGTTAAAGTTGCAACTGTCAAAACTATTTTTGACTTCAAAACTACCACCAAATTCCACGTTGTCTTTTAAAAAAGAAGTAATCAAAACCAAGACAACGTCCAGCACCAAGCCATGCCATTGTTACAAAAATTGCCAAATAGGTTTTATACAAAATACTGACATCTGGAGAAGAAAAATAAATAAAATTTAAACATAAGAAAAATCCAAGAATTGACACCGGTCGAACAAGAAAACCAATTAATAAACTAAAACCAATCAAAAATTCACAATAGGTAATTGTATAAGCAAAGATTTGCCAATTGGGTACTACAACAGCTTCGACAAAAGATTTATACCAATCAGGAGCTAATGATAATGGCAGCCACTCATTGATTGTTGCTGCAAGTCTTGGCTGATAGAGGTAATCACCTTCATAACGTGAGTAAGCACTTCCAATGAAAAAAAGACCCATATAGATTCTTAAAAGTGCCATGGGAAACATATGGCCCACATATTTAAAACTTTCAAAAAAGGCAACAATCATGATAACCCTCAATCTCTTTTTAACAACAGGAGTCTATCTTAATACTTAAAAACTTACACACCTTTTTTCGGACAAAATTCGAATAAAAAGCAGGTTTCGCATTGAGGTTTACGCGCTTTGCAAACCGCTCTCCCATGTGTAATTAACCAATGAGAAAACATGACCCAGTGTTTTTTGGGGACTAATTCATTAAGCTCTCTTTCTATAACCTCTGGATTTTGAACTTTGACAAGCCCCAAGCGATTACTTAAACGTCGCACATGGGTGTCCACCACCACACCTGAAGCAATATTAAAAGCATTCCCTAAAACAACATTGGCTGTTTTACGGCCCACTCCAGCCAATGATGTCATTCCCTCAATAGTTTTTGGGAGTTGTGAGTGATGTTTTTCAACTAAATCTTTTGCTGCTGAAATAATATTTTTTGCTTTGTTTCTAAAAAAACCTGTGCTTTTAATAATTTTTTCCACATCACCTTGCTTCGCTCGCGCAAGATCTTGAAGATGTGGATAAGTTTTAAATAAATGCGGAGTTACTAAATTCACTCTCTCATCCGTACATTGAGCAGATAAAATGGTAGCAAATAAGAGCTGCTCTGGAGTTTTATGATCAAGAGCACACTGAGCATCAGGATAATATCTCTCAAAAAGGGAAATTATTTTTAAAATGCGTTTTTTCTTATTTTCTTTAGACTCAATGGCCACATCTCACCTCTTTTAAAACCCAACATATGAAGAAATAAATTCCGTGACAATCTATGTCGCGCAGCTCGACGAAGGACTAGCAATCTCTGAGCAACAATAGAATCGTCTCACTAAAGTCTTGATTTCATCTTCCCCCCTGGGGTCACTCGCTAAGACCCTTTAAAATAAAAAATATGGAGGAGGTGACCATGGAAGGACCCCGACGACCAAACCCAAATGAATGGGATCATGTACTTGATTTCTTCAATAAAAATTTAAGACCCGACAACACTTGGAATATTCAACAAGAGTATCCATTAGCTATTAATTCTAAAAATATTAATAACATTCGCGTTCTTGAAGTTAATAATCAGCTGATTTCTGGTGCTGTTATGAAAATGCACATTATGAAATGTGCGATGGGTCTTTTTAAAGTTGCCGCAATTGGGAGTGTTGTCACATCACCTGAGCATAGAAATAAAGGGTATAGTCATCAAATTTTAAATGAGTGCCTTGAGGCTGCGGCACAACAAGTTTGTGACTTTGCACTTTTATGGTCTCACTTATATGAGTTTTATCGAAAATTAGGGTTTGAATTGGCCGGCAGTGAAGTAGCCATTGTCATTGAAGATGAAATTCCTTTTGAGTCAGGATCTCTTAAATTTCTTGAAACAAAAAATATTGCCCCAGAGGCTCTTCTTAAGCTCTACAACTATCACACCACAGGAACTATTCGAACTATTGAAGATATTAAAGCCTATTTAAAAATACCCAATGCCAAAGTTTACACGGCATGGGACGCCAATAACCAAATTCTTGCTTATGCTGTGGAAGGAAAAGGAGCTGACCTAACAGGTTATATTCACGAATGGGGCGGGCTTGTCTCTGCACTCACTCCTCTTATTGCGCACATTCGAAAAGCTCAAGGGCGACCCATTACTGTGATTGCTCCTAATAATTCTAAAAATTTCATTCGTTCGTTAAAGCCTTATGCTGCAACGGTCAATCATGGCTATCTTGGGATGATTAAAATTCTTAACTATGACAACTTTTTTCAAAAAGCCTGTCGATACGCAAAAAATTTAGGAATTGAAGGATTTATTCTTCATAAAGATAACGATATTTTTCTTATTGGCTATAAAGACAAAATTTATCAAACGACTGACGAAAAAGATATTGTGAGAATTATTTTTGGTCCTCTCGTAGAAGAGGACTATCTTGGTTTTGATACTGAAACTCGTTCTGTTCTTCAACAACTTTTCCCCATTCCTTTTTGGGCCTGGGGCTGGGATTCTGTATGAGAAGTGACTTAAAAAAACTTTGGATGGATTTACGCATGTGGGCCAGTTTACACGTTCTCATTGGAGTCGGGGTCCCTGCTATTCTTATTTTCTTTTTTGGATGTAATGAATTAAAAGAAGAACCACCTCCTATTGGAGCTGAGGTGGATGCGAGCCAAGTGAGCGATGCTCTCACAAAAGCTCTGGAGGGATCCTCTGTTTATTCTGTCTATAAAAATCAACAAGTAGTTTTTGAACTCACTCAAAAAATAGAAACAAACCCTCCCTCCCCTTATCTTTACATAAAACAAGATGTCACTAAAATCGACGATACCCCTCAATATTTTTCATATACATATAATGAAATTACTGAAGATCCTAACTCCGAACCAGGAACAAAGCCTATTGTTAAAGAGGTCACTTCTGACCTCTATCAACCAAGACCAACGGTAACAACCACATCTCTTTCTGAGCTTGCTATTCAAGAACTTGATCGTCTTCAATTATTTTCAGAAAAACAAATAGAAACAATGAGCGAAGAACGAACGCCCGTACGTACAACCTTTCATGACCTTTTTGTATCACGTGAAGTACAATCTCCTCCACTTGTTGTGCAAGAACGACCTCATTGTAGCGAAGTTCCCAATTGCCAACTCCATGTCACCAAAATTCAATTTGACCAAATTTTATGGTACGCTGAAGGCGATTACTCAAAAGTTCGTTATAATCTAGAGATTGCTCCTGAAGCTCCTTTTTTAAGTCGAATTCTCTCAGATTGTGTAGCAACATCTGTCCCTTACCAAGGCCGACGCTATTATGTAAAAAACTGCAAAAACGTTTTAGATTTCTGGTACGGAACACCGCCAACCGAGTAGCCTTCCCTTGTATTTATAAATAAAAATGTTTAGAGTCCTTTTTAAAAGAGGTTCTCAAATGAAAAATATTGCCGTTGTCTTATCTGGATGTGGTTTTAAAGATGGTGCTGAGATTACCGAATCCGTGAGCACACTGATTGCCATCTCTGCAACAGGTGCTCAATTCAAAGTATTTGCCCCTAACAAAAATATTGAAGCCACCAATCATCTCACTGGTCAGCCTGATGGATTGCGAAATATTCTGGTCGAAGCCGCTCGTATTGCTCGCAGCCAAATTCAACCTCTCGAAGATCTTAAAGTAGATCACTTTGATGCTCTTGTTTTTCCAGGAGGGTTTGGTGCAGCCATGTACTTGTGCGATTGGGCCGAAAAAGGAGCTCAATGTACAGTTGATACACAAGTAGAATCTCTCATCAGAAAATTCCATGAAAGCAGTAAGCCCATTGGAGCTTTTTGTATTGCCCCCGTTCTTTTAGCAAAAGTACTTGGCACTTTTGAAGTCACTCTCACCGTTGGGGACGATAAAGAAACTATTTCTGAAATTGAAAAAACAGGTGCTCATCATGAAGTTTGCAAAGTAAATGATTTTATTACGGATCGCGCAAATAAGGTCGTCACATCACCGGCCTACATGTATGACAATGCCCAACCCCATCTTGTTTTTCAAGGAGTACAGGCCGCCATTAATGAACTCGTTGAAATGGCTTAAACATTCCTACATATTTTCTTCGAAAACTTTTTTCTCAACCTTTTCAAGGCGGTCATTAAGGCTTGTGTAGCCATCTAAAACATATTTGTTTCGTGCATTTTGATCCTCAACCATAAGGGCAATCCTGTGCACCTCAGATAAAATTTTATCAAAGCGTGAGTCCATGCTTTTAAAG
>JAGRAB010000227.1:6115-8625 GCA_020435085.1 Bdellovibrionales bacterium
CTTTTAAAGCGTGAGTCCATTTTTAGTTCTAAGGAATCGATTTTACTATTCAGTGAAGACATAGACATTTTCATTTCTTCCCGAAATTCAAATAACATTCCTTGGGTCGCTGGAACCTCATATGACTTTTTAGTGAATACTTTTTTGCTTAACTTTTTTTTATTGATTTTTTTTGAAAGCTTTCTTTTTGCCACCTATCTCACCTCTTCAAATAAAGGCAAGATAAACCATACTTTTCACAAAAAGTCGCTAAAAAATAATCGTAAGTCAAAACGAGGGGTTGAAATCATGTGTCCGAATACCGGAAAAGCGTTTTTATGAATTACATTTTTTCCAAGAGTTGCTTGTAAATCTCTTCATTACGGACAAATTTAACACCAACACCATACCCACCAGAATAGGCACCTTTTCTTGTTGTCCATACAATACGTGCATTCATCATATGGCTCTTATCTACATCATTAAGATTGACTTGAAGTTTGACGAGATCACCGATAGATGCCGATGGTTTTTTCTCGGCTTCAAAATACGCCCCACCCACAGAAAGGTTGAACATACTCGACTCCATCTGTTCTCCTGTGGAATAAGACTCAATACTCAAAGGTTGATTGGTTTTAAATCTCTTAAACATTTGTTGCGGCAAATTTCGAGATTGCATTAATTTTAAAGTAATTCCTTTTAGAGCTTTATACTCGAAGGGTCTCTCCAAGAAGTGAATTTTATCATTAGCAACTGAACCCTTCATTGCTTTCATATCGATATTTTCAGATAACACCAAAATGGGGTAAATAAACCCCATTCCTCGAAGTTCTTTAATCCAAGAAGCTTGTTCCATATGATAGTTTTGCGTATCCCAAACAAATAAATGAATAGGAAAAGATGTTAAGATAGCTTCTGAGTCGTTAAACCCAAACGAAACATCGGCTGCATAAGGTAAACGCGATTCATAAAAGTTCTTTAACTGGTTGGCTTCATCTAAGCTTCGACATTGAAGAAGAATCTTTTGCATGCGTCTTGTCTCCTATAGTAATCCAAACTCTACATTAGTCTTATCGGCCTGCAACCCCTTGGTATCAATAATATTTTTAAGGTTTTTTAAGAAGTTTTTTTGAAAAAATGAGAAACTTTTTGACAAAAAAAGAGAGCTCAAACGCTCTCTCTTTTGAAATGTCTTATTTTGAGAAAAAAATTTTGATTTTATCTAGACATATTACCAGACTCTAAACCTGTATCACCAGGGTCCACTGGCTGAGCTTCTGATTTTAAGTAAATCAGCTGGATATATTGAAATTACACGATGAATTTTTCACAGTCCCTAAGCCAAAGGTTTCCATTTTTGGTTTTCTTTACCAACCCATTTTCCTCGTGGACGATAAATACGGTTGTTCGCAAACTGTTCAAACACATGCGCCAACCAACCACTCACACGAGAAAATGCAAAAATAGGCGTGTAAAGATCTATAGGAATACCCATACTGTAATAGACCGTTGCCGAATAAAAATCGACATTGGGAAGCAATCCTTTTTCGCTTTGGACTGTATCATCAATCACTTTCGACATTTCATACCAATGTGGCATTCCCGCCTTCTCACACAACTCTTTACTCATTCCTCTTAAAATTTTGGCTCGAGGATCACCATTTTTATAAACACGATGCCCAAAGCCCATGACTTTTTCTTTATTAGCTAATGCTTGTTTGATCCATTCTTTAGCAGCATCAACCGTTTTAATATCTTTTAACATCAGCATTACTTGCTCATTGGCACCACCATGAAGAGGTCCTTTAAGTGCTCCCAAAGCACTCACAATGGCCGAATAAATATCACTAAGTGACGAAGCTGTAACCCGAGAGGCAAATGCCGAACAATTTAACTCATGATCGGCATGAAGAATCAAACATGTATCAAGAACTTTAACAAAAGCTGTATCAGGCTCTTTTCCTGTCATCATATAAAGAAAGTTCCATGCTAATGACTGCTCAACCTTAGGAGCTATAGGCTCTTTCCCTTGGCGAACACGTTCAAAAAGGGCTACAAGAGTTCCCATTTTTGCTGTTAATCGAAGAGCCACTGATTTTCGACTTTGCTCATCATCATTTTGAGCTTGGTCATCATAAAGTGCTAATAAACTTGTCGCAGTTCGTAGCCATGCCATCGGGTGAATTTCTTTTGTTGGTAGTGATTTTAATGTATTCACCAAACTTGCTGGTAACGCCTGACTGTCTCGCAAAGTTTTTGAGAATGCACTCAGTTCTGCCGCTGTTGGTTGACGATCATTCCACAAAATAAAAACAACTTCTTCATACGAAGAATGTTCAGCCAAGTCTTCAATGGTAAAACCTCGATAGCACAAAGTCGCATCCACAATTGAGGAAACTCCTGTGGTACAGGCAACAACGCCCTCAAGTCCACGATCCACTGCTCCTTCGTAGGTTTCTGCCATAACTGATTCCTTTCTCTTTTCTTTTCTGAGCATACCCAAAGTGATTGAGTTTGCCTGGCGGCGCGAG
>JAGRAB010000228.1 GCA_020435085.1 Bdellovibrionales bacterium
GTCAAAAACTCCACACAAAAGAGGCATTGTTAAAAATGTGGCAAGAATTCGAGGAGCGACAAGATATTGCTTGGGATCAACTCCCATCACTTCAAGAGCATCAATTTGTTCAGAAACACGCATTGTTCCTAAGCGTGCAGCCATAGCCCCTCCAGCACGAGCGGCAACGATAAGCCCTGTCAAAACGGGGCCCAGTTCTCGAGTAATTCCTAGAGCCACTGTTGGGCCCACCAAGTTTGTTGCATTTACCAACTTAAAGCCAAGAAAAATTTGATAGGATAAAGCAAGCCCAGTAAAACTTCCTGTAAGAATAATAATGAGAATCGATTTATTTCCGACGAATTCCATGTGACGAATAATTTCGTCGACGCGATAAGGTTTTTTAAAAATAAGAGGAATTGATTCTAAGAAAAATAAAAAGGCTTTTCCTGTATCGTAAAAAAAACCACCAATAGTGAGCCCTACTTTGATGAAAAGCTCATCAAGTGCATTATTCACTTTTTCTCTATGCAGCCGCCAATACTGAAGCATGACTAATGACCCTTAAACTCTCTTGGCACACGTTGCCCTATACAAGTAATTATCTCATATGGAATCGTATCTATCATCTCCGCGAGCTCTTCTGCTGTTATTTTCTGGTCAGATTGCTCGCCAAGAAGGATCACTTCTTTACCAAGATCTCGTCCAGGATCAATATTTAAGTCTGTAAGATCAACCATTGTGTAATCCATACAAACAATTCCTCGAATAGGTACTCGACTTCCACCAATGAGCATCTCTCCTCGATTAGAAAAAGAACGACTATATCCATCAGCATAACCAATCGGCACAACACCAATCAAACTCTCTTTCGAGGCTTGCCACATTCCTCCGTAAGAAACCGTTTCTCCTTTTCTTACTTTTTGAATCGTCACAATTTCAGAAACAATTGACATCACAGGCTTGAGTTCTTGGAAAAATTTATTTTCTAATGGCTGGATCCCATAAATAGAAATTCCCGGTCGCACTCCCCAGTGAAAACTCTGGGAATACTTTGTCTTTAAGTCTTGAACAGCAAACCAACCTGAAGAATTCCACAAATGAACTTGAGGTTGAAAATGAGAAAAATAAGAAATTATACTTTCAAAGTCTTGTATTTGCTGATCTGAAATACTTTCTGGTTTTCCAATATCATCTCCCCGTAAAAGATGAGTACAAACACCTGTCAGTTTTAAGTTTGGATGCTTTCTAAAAAAAGATAAAAGAGATTCGCTTTCCTGGGGGTTAAAGCCCAATCGGTTCATTCCTGTATTAAATTTAAGGTGTAGAGAAAACTCTCGTCCTCCTAAGAGTTTTTCCATTGCTAAAAGCTCTGGCCATTGTCCAATAACAGGAGTGAGTTGATAATCAAATAAGTGTGTCACTGCTGAGTCTAAAATAGGGCCAAAAACAAAAATATCTAAAGAGATCCCTGCTTTCCTTAAACGTATGCCTTCTTCAAGAAGAGCCACACCCACACCAGAGACACCAACGTCTTCACAGACTCGAGTCAACTCAATATCACCATGCCCATAAGCATTTGACTTTACCATAGGACAAAAAAACTGTTTTGAACTCGAAGTCATTGATTTGATAAACTCTAAATTTCTTCGAAAAGCATCTAAGTTTACAATGGCTTTAGTTTTTCTAAAATTTTTCAGTCAAAACCTCAATAAGTTGGGGTTGGAATCACAAAGTCTACAATAAAGCCATCTGGGGCCTCAGCAAGAACCACTTTATTCGTTCCATATTTTAAAAAGTCAAAAAGAGTTCGATCAGCAGATGAGAAAAGATCATCTGCGTCACGACAAAACGATGGATATTCACTGACACTCAAACTGAGCGTTATTTGCGAATGTTCAGGAAGCACTTGTGAAAAGTCTGCAGACTCTATCATTCGCCGAATTCTTTCTGCTTTAATAGCACCACCCTTTGCTGCCGTGTGAGGCAATAGTAATGCAAATTCATTTTGACTAATTCGGCCAATCATATCGTTAACACGAGAGTGCTTTTGAACAATACGTACAAGAGATTTTATTAATAATGAAATATCTTCTTCATCTGCTGACTGAGATATTTTATCAAAATGATCTACTGTCATGAGAACAAACGCCAATGGCAAATGTGTTCTTCGCGCACGAGCAACTTCTTCAGAAGTTTTTTGAAAAAAACTATGTTTATTCAAAGCTTGAGAGACGGGATCTAAAATTTGATTGGAATGTAATCGTTTTTCTAATTCAACAGAAAGGCAATTTCTTGAAAGCAAGAGGAATGCATTTTCAATATATTTAAAATTTTCCGAATCAGTATCAATATCCCATAAGAGTAAAATCCCATGAACTTCCCCGAGGACGTCTAATTTTAAAAGATGAAATTTTTCAATAGAAAATACTTCTTTAAGCATATTAATAAAAAGAGGATGTTTTTCAATGCTTCGTATATCGGATTTCTTAAAGCTTTCATCATGCTCTGAAAAGTTAAGTCCCAAGCCATGAGTCATAGATTCTTCTATATTGGCACTAAAATGAGAAACCAATGTTTTTCGAGGGCCAATGTACTTAAAAAATACTGCATGCCCTTGCTTTTTCTTTACAAATATTCGATTCAGCTCTCTCATAAATACTTCAATGCTTGATCCATAACTCAATTGTTGAAAAAGTTTTCTTTGGTATTCTGCAAATAAATGAAAAGGATCCATTTCTTCATTCTTCTGCAAATCTGATTGCAATGAAGTGCCTTCAAACTCTTTTTTATTTTTCTGATCGTTTAATTTTTCAAGGAGTTGTTCATTTTCATAAATATAAAAAGTATTTTGCGCAACATGGTCTAATGTTTTTACCAATTGAAGTGCATGATCTAATGGCCAATGAAGAACTTGATAAAACTCTTGTCCTATTTTTGATAAAATATCTTTAAAGTTTTCAAGTTTTGAAAAAAGTATGAGTTGAGTTTCTGGGAGTTGCTTTTTGAGGCTTAAAACTTTTTCTTTCAACTCATTGAAGCCCACATTTTCAGAATGAATACAAATAAAATGAGGCGGATCTTTTTCTGATCGTTTTATGAGTGTATCAAAGCTCTTATATTGCACATACTGATACCCTGAACCCTGAATAACTTCTTGAGCTGACTCTTCCTCATTGTCACTCTTCCATTCTCCTACCAAAAATGAACTTCTATATTTTTCAATTTTCATTCACCAGATCCAACCTTTGGCTTCCGAATGCGAACAGTAAAACCATGATCTGTAGATTCAACAGGATTTTCTCTTTGCAAGTCTTCTCCACCCGCTCTCAGTACTGCCACCTCGTTGAGCTCATCTTCAAACACATCACCATCATCAATAAGATCTAAATCTGAGTCTTTTTCTCTCGCTTCTAAAGAGCGGTTTTTTACCAATGCCGATGAGGCTTCTTCATCTAAGCCTTCTAGCAAACTTTCATTTTTTAAAGCCATCATTTCTATTTCTTCATCCTCAGAAGGTGGTGACGGTAAGACATCAGCATCACTTCCTGTCACCGGTAATGCTCCTCCTAATTGAATAGGATCAATTTGGGGAAGCTTATCCGTTGGACTATCCGTCGAGATTTCTGCTTTATGATTTTTTTCTTTTTCATTTATGGATTCTTTTTCTACAGTCGATGCTATTAAAGGAAGCTTTAAACAAATCCGTGTTCCTTGAGGCCCTGTTTTTTCAACGAAGGCTTTACCTGACATCGATTGCAAAATTCCTTTAGCCACTGATAACCCCAAACCTTTTTGTCCTAATTCACTCTTTGTTGTAAAGAAAGGGGAAAATATTTTTGGTAAAACTTCTGCTGCAATGCCTTTTCCAGAGTCCTGAATGACTAATGAAATGTGTTTACCCTCATCTCGGGTGGCCAAATAAAGGTCTTTCACATCCGATTCAAGCATGGATTCAATGGCATTCTTTAAAATTTCAGTCAATGCTGTTTTTAATTTTATTGGATCAATCATAACTTGCCCAACAGGTCGAAGATCTTTTTTAATATGAATACCTTTTTGATCCAACTCACTTCTCAACTCTTTTAACGCAGATAAAACAATTTCATGTAAATCTGTTCGTACAAGATGAACTGCTGAGTTTTCTCCTGAAACTTTGAGAAGGTTGTCGACAGTATCACGAGCTCGCCTTGCCTCTCTTTCAATCGATGTGTAATGGTCTTCAACTCCGTTACCTTCAGACTTTGCACGTGCCAATTGAGCTTGACCAAGAATAACATTTATTGGCTCACGAAGAGCTTGAGCAATTTCAGTAGAAATTTGGCGGTAGAGCTCACCTTTTTCAATGTCACTCACTTTATTCTTTGTTTTCTGTGTTTCTACTTTTACCTGAGGTGCTGAGGAATGGTCTTTGTAAATGGGTTGAGGGACATGCCCACCACTTTGTTGAATTTTCTCAATAGATTGAAATAATACAGGAGACATCTCAACGAAATGTTCTGGATGACGAATAGGAAGCCCTTGTCCTAAAGCGATAGCAAAGTCTTGTAAATACTCATAGGCTGCAATTGTCGGACGAATAAAGTAAAAACCAAGAGCCAATGCCACAAGAAAAGAAGCAACCGCAAGTCCAAATAAACTGACAACTTGCGCAGAAAATAAACTTGGAAAACTATTGAGTTTTTGAGCAACTAAAACATAGAGGTTTGAATCATCAAGTTTCTCATAAGCTCCAATAATATTATTTCCGCTACGGTCTTTAAACTCTCCAACATCTAACACTTTTCTTTGTGACAAAAGGTGCTCTACCATTGGATGAATATCCATTTTTGCACCAACATATTGCTGGCTTGTATACGCTAATGCATATCCTTTATCATCAAGCACCATCACTTCTCGATTTGTCGATTTGAAATTTTCTACAACACTTGCGAAAGCTTGATTATTCAAAATTCCAAATGCAACAAATTTATCCGAGGTGTTTTCTGCCCCCGACTTCATCAAAACTTGAATTAAAAACGCATAGTGGGCATGCCCAGATGTTGAAACATATCGATACCAAATAATATTTGAAGAGCTAACGCCTGCAATGGGTATTTTTGAAATCATCTTTTCAGGGCTTCCATTTTCCCAAATATCTTGAGCTCCTGATTTTTCTTTTTTCCAACGAAACTTCCATCCTCCCTGAAGTGATGGTTCTAAAAGACCCGCTATAACCAAATCACTTTTGATAAAAGTAGTATTTACTTCTCCCGGTTGATCGCGCTTGAGAAGAGACTCTTCTAAAGAGGCAATTTGAGTGAGTTGATCGGCATAACTTCTTGTGAGTAAACTTGCATTTGTTCGTGCCAGCCCCACTTCACTTTGTACGTTATCAAGTAAATACCGTGTGCGATCACTTGCCCCTAAAGATGTCACTTTTATTGCTACCAAAAATGTGAGACACAAAATTCCCAGCCCAATGGCTAACGCGAGTTTTGTACGCATGGTGTTTCACCTTCCATGATGAAAAGTTGTCAGCAAATAAATTCAGACCGAATGAGTATAACTTAAGTCCTCGATCTTATTTTAGTTTTAGGATTCATAGGAACGCAAGACGAGAGTCCTAACACAAGCCATTGCCGCTAGGCATTAGGACCCGTAGAAGAGTGTGTTTTCTTTGTCCAATCTGCTAAAACTAGCGGCAATTGCCCTATTGGGAGAAGATACTTGAAGGAAAAAAAAATCATTGTCATTGGTTCTGGTCTTGCTGGTTTATTCTTTGCCCTGAAAGCTGCCGAGCATACTCATATTTTACTAATCTCAAAAGTTTCACTCAGCGATACAAACACCTCTATGGCCCAAGGAGGCGTTGCCGCTGCTATTCACGAAACGGACAGCTCCGCGAAACACTTTGAAGATACTTTGATTGCGGGGGCAGGGCTTTGTGACCCAACAATTGTGAAAGCTGTCACCGATCAAGCTCCAGATCGTATTCAAGATCTGATAAAGTGGGGGGTGCAGTTTGATATGTTAACCGAAAACCCTTCTACATTTTCTCTTGGTCGAGAAGGAGGTCATTCTGAAAGAAGAATTTTACACATTTCTGATCACACCGGCCAATCACTTCACAGACATTTACTTAAAATTGCAATAGCTCACCCCAATATTGAAATTTTAGAAAATGTTTTTGCAACAGATCTGATTCTTAACACACACATAAACCCAAAACAGGTGGGCCCCAAAAGAGTTGTTGGAGTTCGTCTTCTTAAAAAATCTACTCAATCTATGGAAGCTTGTTTTGCACATCAAATTGTTTTAGCAACTGGTGGTGCAGGAAAAGCCTACCTCTATACATCGAATTGGGAAGGAGCCACCGGAGATGGAATTGCTATGACCCATCGAGCAGGGGCTCGCATTGCAAACCTTGAGTTTATGCAATTTCATCCCACGTGTTTATATGATCCAAAATCGAGAAACTTTTTAATTTCAGAGGCTCTGCGAGGAGAGGGCGGAGTTCTTATTAATCAAAATGGTGATGACTTTACAAAGCGGTATCATAAAATGGGAAGCCTTGCTCCTCGCGATATTGTTGCACGAGCTATTGATAGCGAAATGAAAAAATCTGGAGCCGATCATGTCTTTTTAGACATGACTCACAAGAGCCAAGACTTTCTCAAAGAACGATTCCCAGTGATTTATCAAAGGTGTCTCGCGCTTGATATTGATATGAGCAAAACTCCTATTCCCGTTGTTCCTGCCGCTCATTACTTATGTGGTGGAGTCATAACAAATATTTTTGGCGAAACTGATATCGAAAACCTATATTGCCTGGGAGAGTCTGCCTGTACAGGACTGCATGGAGCCAACCGCCTCGCCTCTAACTCCCTCCTTGAATGTCTTGTCACAGCTCATAATTGTAATGAGCATATACAAAAAAATAAAAAAATAGACCCACTCCCAGGTACATCTTTAGAAATGGCTTTTAATACACAAGGAGAAAATGCCGATGAACTTATTGTTGTTCACCATATGTGGGATGAAATACGACGACTCATGTGGAACTATGTTGGTATTGTTCGCTCCAACCGTCGTCTCGAGCGTGCGGCTCACCGCCTTTCTTTAATTCAGCAAGAAATTCAAGATTATTATTCGCAAAGCTCGCCTCATACTGACATTGAAGAGCTACGCAATATTGCCATTGTTGCTGAACTCACCGTAAAGTGTGCCCTCATGCGAAAAGAATCTCGAGGGATTCATTTTAATATTGATTACCCACAACCTTCAGAAGAGTGGAAAAAAGACACTATTATCTAGAGGGGCTGTTGAAAAAGTCCAAAATCGAGGCGTTCAAGCAAAAAATGATCCCGCAGGCGTACTTTTTTGTACGTCGGAGGGTCATTTTTTTGTGATTGCAACGAAGAGTTTGGACTTTTTCAACAGGCCCTAGGGCATTCGAAACATGATGCCAAAATCAATATACATAGATGTTCCAGGATTCACAGTAAACTTCATATCAGATCGAAACCATACAGAACCACCAAGTTGAGCCTGAATTCCTCCTCCAACATGACCTCCCCCAAATAGTTTTTTATCACGTCCGGCTCCCTCATAATAAATGGCATCTAAACCCGTAAATACAAGCCCTACAATTGTTTCCACCGGGATCTCCATCCGTATAGATGCATATAAATTTGTCCATGAAGCTCCATTGCCGCTTCCAGTTGCAACTCCCGATTCAATAAAACCTTGGTCAGCAATACGATATCCACCGCGAAACCCTCCTAGTCCGGTAATTTCCGTAAGCCCTGGAATTTGATTCGGCAAAAGATTTCCCGCATGGAGCCCCCACTCCCAAGTGACGTTAGAGCCTGTAGGGTCTGATGCATCTTTGCTCGCTTGAGCAAAAAGAAAAGAAGAATAGCTCAAAAATGAGGACAAAATAAAGATTGCAAGATGTTGTCGCATCTTTCCATGTTAGTCGATATTTTTGATTCCGCCAAACGTTCTTCACTGAATCTCTGGAATCGGCCTTGACCAAGGCAACAATTCAAACGGAAAATAAATATATGACAGAAAGATTCGAGAGTCGCTTTAAGGGTTTTGATAAAAAAGAGCTATTTTTTCAATGCTGGTTAACACCACAAGCGGACCGGACGATGGTCATAACTCATGGGCTTGCCGAGCATTCCGAGTGCTATCATGATTTTGCACTGAAAATGAATGAAGACAAAATCAATGTCTACGCATGGGATTTAGCCGGCCACGGTCGTTCCTCGGGAAAACGGGGATACATTCCCAACTTTAACGACTATGAACTCGACCTTCGCTGTTTTATAGATGTGATATTTAAAGAAATTGGATCTGATGATAAAAAAATCATTTTATTTGGTCACTCAATGGGTGGGCTCATCACTTTGATGCACTTATTAAGCGCGGAAACCTCTCGCTATGCAGCTGCTTGCTTGAGTTCTCCCGCACTTGGTTACTCAATTGAAGTCTCTTCCATAAAAGATTGGCTCGCACGATTTTCAAATAAGTGGCTTCCAACTCTGACTCTTTATAATGAAATTGAATACCGAGATCTCACCCACCTTCCAGAGAAATTGGCCGAGTACGAGAATGATAGTTTTCGCCACGATAAAGTCTGCGCAGCCATCTACTTAGGTATGATGGAAAACTTTGATTTTGTTTTTAAAAATGCTGAAACCATCCA
>JAGRAB010000229.1 GCA_020435085.1 Bdellovibrionales bacterium
AATATCACCATCGGCTTCTTGCCATGTTTTGCCGACCTCATAAACTTCAATGGCACAAAGTTCGAAGCGATTTTCAGCAATGATGTTGGCCAGCTGATCGATGATTTTTGCCCTTGCTTCAGGGGGTGTTTGACTCCAAGTTTGAAAGTGTTTTTTGGCTGATTGAATAGCATTTTCACAGTCAGTGACTGTTGAAGAGGCCACTTGAGCGACTGTCATGGAAGGGTGAGAAGGGTTCACCCTTATGAATGTTTCCTTTAATTTTTGCTCTTTACCGTCAATGATAGCAGAAACATTGTAAGGCATTTTTTTCTTAACATCGTTGAGAGATTTTAAGAATTGATGGCGATGGGATTCAATAGCAAAGTCAAGTGGTGGTTCATTATAAAAAACACCTGGTTTTTTAGGGAGAATACTTTTTGATTCTTCATGAATGCGAAGCATGGGGTCTGCTAATAAAGATTCTACAGAGATATTATCGGCAAATTTATTTTTGAGCCAACTCTCATTAGATGTATTTTCAAGAAGTCTTCGCACTAAGTAGGCCATTCCAGGAATAAGCTCACCAACAGTTGCGTACTCTCGGACCCGGTAACCTTGTTTGACAAAACTTCGTTTAATTTGATCAGCCATTCCATAAAGCATTTGAATTTCAACGGCAGATTTAGGAAGGCCTGCATTTTCTGCCATAACAAGAGTTGCAGCCACAGATCTCACGTTATGAGAACCAATGGCAATTCGGACATGCGGGTAATTTTCTAAAAGAATTTTTGCACAGGCTTCATAATTAACATCAGATTCTGCTTTGTTTGTATAAACAGGAATAGGCCAGCCTTTTTGTTTTGCATGAATCACTTCGTAATCCCAATAAGCTCCTTTTACGAGGCGTACAGTAAATGGTGTTCCTCTTGTCTTTGCAAATGTGGCGAGAGCATGAATATCGTCAGCAGAATCTCGAAGGTAAGCTTGAATAACAATTCCAAAATGAGGGTGGCTTTTGTATTCAGGTTCCATAAGAATTTGTTGAAAGAGATCGAGTGTTAAATTTTTATGAGAAAATTGCTCCATATCAATATTAATAAAAACATTGTTTGCAATAGCCGCATTAAAAATAGGTCGCAGGCGTGATTTAAGAATTTCAACAGTTGATTCCCAGGCAGTTTCATGGACCTGTGAGTAAAGGCTAGTGACTTTTACCGAGACATTCACTTTAGGGATGGGTCCATTTTCATCAAAATCTAAAATAGAATGAGGCTCCCAATTGGTAGCATCTTGTGCGAGCCATTCAATAAGTTCTAAGTACCTTTTGGAATAATCAGCGGCTTCAGACTCAGAAAGAGTGGCTTCTCCGAGAAGGTCAACGGTAAATGTTAAACCTTGAGAGCGGGCTTTTTTAAGAATAGGCAGAGCCTCTTTTGCATTTTCTCCAGTAATAAACATTTTTGCCATTTGAGTGACATTCTTTTTTACAGCACCTGCAAGAAGAGCTGGAGCGAGAGATCCCATTCCCAGCCCAAAGCTAAAAACAGGAGGGAGTTTTTCACCATTTTCAGCAAAATATTCTTTTAAGTGACGAGCGACTTCAGAGCCAGAATTGAGATAAGGTAAAACATCGACAAAACGAAACATTTGCGTTTTAAAAGATTCATTCCGCATGGACCAGTCCATGATTTGCCCATACCACCAGTCCTTATTGAAAAGGGATTTTCCGTCGCCCTCCATTCCATTAAGGATTTCTTGACCTTTATTCAAAATCTCGGATTGCGTTGCCACAACCCCTTGAGATACCTTTTGAGAACCACCTTGAGACTGAGTGGGCACCATCTCCATAAACTCCTCCCTATATATTCCGGCGTAGTATGGAGATACTTTTCATCCGTAGCAAGTGAAAAATGAGACGCGAATTATTTTTAAATGTCTGAATTTACTATAAAAATTGGATATGAACGGGGTGTTTTGAAAATAATAAGATGAAAATTAAGGCTTTAGAATTTGGGGGGGGGACTGAGAACTTTTTGCTCTGAGTATAATATCTTAACCTGTTTTCTTGCCTATTTATTGATTTATGCGTACTAAATAGCTTACATTTATTTTTTCTAGCAATAATGTATGAAATTTGAAGGGTTAACGAATGGCTAATGTACTTGTCATAGATGATGAAAAAGATGTTTGTGATTATCTAGTTATGTTGCTTAAGGATGAAGGGTTTTCGGCAGAGTTCAGTACCAGTCCAAGAGAGATTAAAGCAAAAATTCAACAGTTTGGTGCAAACCTGCTGCTTCTTGATTACAGAATGCCTGAACAATCAGGAAGTGATGTTGTTCGAGAGCTTCGTGCCGATGAGCAATTTCAATTCTTGCCAATTATTATTGTAACTGGCTTAGATGGTGAAGAGGAAAAAGTGGCCATGTTAGAGCTGGGAGCTGATGATTACGTGACAAAACCTTTTTCTTCTAAAGAGTTGGCTGCCAGAATTAGAGCTGTGCTTCGTCGCTCTCAACAGGCAGAAGAAGAAATAAAAGCTCTTTCTTCAAATGGAATTAATATTGATCTTCGAGCTCATAAAGTATTTTTGAATCAAGAAGAAGTTTACTTAACTTTGACCGAGTTTAAAATTCTTGTTCAGTTATTAAAATCTGAAGGAAAGGTCTTAAGCCGTGATGAGCTCAGAGCAACAGCTTTAGGAAACCTCAATGTTGCTGATCGAACAATTGACGTGCATATGGCGTCGTTAAGAAAAAAGTTGGATCCATTAACTAAGGCCATTCAAACGGTCCGCGGCGTGGGCTATCGATACGGAACGATTTCTTCGTTGAGTCACTAGGGCAGCACGCCTCGGAAATTTTGTCTGTGCTTGCCTTCATTTGCTTTTGAGCTGAACTT
>JAGRAB010000230.1:0-4708 GCA_020435085.1 Bdellovibrionales bacterium
AAAATAAAATGCTTTTATTTGCCGATACAACTGTCAACATCAATCCAAGTGCCGAGCAACTGGCAACTATTGCTATACATGCATCTAAAGTGGCTCAGCACTTTGGAATGGAGCCAAGAATTGCTATGCTGAGTTTTTCTAATTTCTCTGGTAAAAAAGAAAACCCAAAAAAGATGCAAGAGGCGACAAGGATTGTTCAAGAACGCCACCCAGAGCTACTTATTGATGGCGAAATGCAGGCCGACACAGCAGTGAATGCAGATATCATGAATCGTCTTTTTTCATTCTCGCACCTCAAAAAAGGGGCGAATATTCTTATCTTCCCTAATCTTGATGCTGGCAATATTGCCTATAAACTTCTTCAACAACTTGGTGGCGGAGAAGTGATTGGTCCTTTTTTGATGGGCATCAATCGACCAGCCAACGTTTTGCAACGCACATGTACTGTTGACGATATTGTTAACACTATTGTGCTCACAGCTGTTGAAACTCAACTTTATGACGACCAAATCTACAATAAACACTAAAGACATCGCCATTGTTGTTGGTGTTGGATTAAAATCAGAGTCGTTTGTTGAGCTCAAAGAAAGTCTCGCAGAACTCGAAGAGCTCTGCTATTCCGCAGGGGCAGAAGTTGTTGGCTCTGCCGTCCAAACTGTTCAAAGTTATCATCCTGCAACTCTTTTAGGAACTGGTAAAGTTCAAGAAATTGCAGAAATGGTCACTGACCTCCAGGCCACCATGGTTGTCATCGATCATAAACTTTCCGGTGTACAAAGTAGAAATTTAGAAAAAGAGTTCAACTGTAAAGTTTTAGATCGTGCTCAATTGATTCTTGATATTTTTGCACAAAGAGCTTCTACCTATGAGGGAAAGCTTCAGGTAGAACTCGCGCAAATGCTTGATATGATGCCAAGACAAATTGGCGCGTGGCAAGGGTCTCTTTCTCGACAAGCTGGTGGCATTGGAACACGTGGACCTGGAGAATCTGCCCTTGAAATTGATCGACGTCGCATTCGTGAAAGAATCAAGTTGATAAAGGGAAAATTAGAAAAAGTAAAAAAGTCCCGCTCTCAACATCGTCATTTAAGAAAAAAGCAGCGTATTCCAAGCTTTGCTCTCATTGGATACACAAACACAGGAAAAAGTACTTTATTAAATATCCTTACAAAATCTGATGTCTTTGCAAAAGATCAAGTTTTTGCAACTCTTGACCCAACAACACGGCAAGTGCATCTCCCTGAGCTTGGCACCGCTGTTGTTACCGATACTGTGGGGTTTATCAGAAAACTCCCAACTCATTTAATTGAAGCCTTTAAAGCCACTCTTGAAGAAAGCGCAGAAGCCGATGTTCTTCTTCATGTCATTGATCTTTCAAACCCTTCAATGAATCAGCAAATAGAGACTGTTCAAAAATTGATTCAAGAATTTGGTTGGGATCAAAAGCCTATCATTTACGTCTTTAACAAAATAGACCTAGCCTCACCTGAAATGAAGTTTAAAATTCAAGACACACCGAGAGTTTTTATGAGTGCAAAAACAGGTGAGGGCCTTGAAAAATTAAAAACTCTCATGATTGAACAGTGTCAAACAACTCTTCAAGAAGAGGTTGAACTTTTTTTTCCAAAAGATCAGGAATATAAAATTTATGAATTAGGGAAAGAGTCTAAAATTTATAAAACTGAGCCAGCATCACAAGGAACCCTTTGCATTGCTTCTCTTACACCAGAACTTAAATCAAAATGGTCAAAATTTTTAGTTTAAGACCAATTCCAAAAAATAATTGTTCAAATTCACAAGTAAACAACGAGTATGAAGCTTTTGTATTTATAGTACTCTTGCACGAGGCATTAGTAACTATAGCCCTCTTAATTTCACTACCGCGTCTACTGGATTTTGGCTTGCACCGAAATGGCAAATCTCCTTGGTGACTTGTGAAGTTGAACAATATTTTTTGGAATTGGTCTAAGTTTATTCAATTTAAGGCTATGCAGATTTTTGAATCATGTCTGGGCTTGATTTTTCAAGAACTGTTTTTAAAAGATTGAGTAATCGATCTTGATCAAAGGGTTTATAGATAAATCCATCCGAATGAGATAAGAGTTGCGGATCACTTTCAATATCTTGCGCTCCCCCTGTCATCACAATAACTCTGGGAGGATTTATCAACGCTTTTTGTGCCAATGACAAGACTAATTGCTTCCCTGTCATTACTGGCATTTTTAAATCAGTAATAAGCAAATCTACAACCTCTCCACTCTCTAAAATTTTAAGAGCCTCTACTCCATTGGAAGCAGAAATCATATTACAAGAAATATTATCAAGCATAGAATCAAATACATCAATCATATCACTTTCATCATCAACAACGAGAATTTTCATTTTACTATTTTCACATTGTAAAGAATATTGATTCAACCATTGAGCAATAGAGTTACCTTCGTCCGATTGTTCTTTTACTGTCTGGTATTCCGGAATGTAAATACGAAACTCTGTTCCCTTATCTCCTGTACTAAAGAGGATTATATCGCCGTCATGCTCTTGTAACATTCTCTGACTGAGTGATAACCCCAACCCCGTTCCTTTATTTACATCTTTTGTTGTAAAGAAGGGTTCAAATATTTTATCTCGAATATCTCCAGGGATTCCTGGCCCATTATCTATGATTTGAATGACAATAATATTATCTTCAACAGTACTCATCACTTTAATTTCTTTGTCCTTCATCCCTTCAAGAGCATCTTTTGCGTTAATTAATAAGTTCAGAAGCACTTGCTGCAACTTCCCTGAAGGTCCTTTAAAATAAATATTTCCTTTATTTTCAATCTGAAGCTTTACTCCCTCATTTTGAAAAATCTCTTGAGTGATTTCCTGTACTTTATTAATTTCTTGTGACAAGCTCATAATAGTTGCAACTTCGTCATCTCTTCGAGAAAATGTTTTTAATCCCTGAGTAACAGCTTTAATCCTCTCTATTGAAATTTCAAATTTCAATAGAATATAGGCTATTTTCTCATCACGTATATTCAACTTATCAACATGTTTCTTTAAAATATCTAGATAGCCCATTAAAATCGTCAAAGGATTATTTATCTCATGGCCTATCCCTGCCGCAAGCTGCCCCAATGATGCCAATTTTGATTGCCTTAAAGAGATTTGCTCTTGTTGTTTAATGGTTTCTTCAAGATATTTTTTTTCAGTAATATCTTGGCATGTCCCATAGAGTCTTATGACATGACCACTTTCATCAACTTCACCTTGCCCTTGGGCTTCTATCCATGTGACATTTCCCTCGAGACAATAGCGAAATTGTATATTGTAAGGTTCTCCTGTTTTTGCACAGTGGGCAGCTGTCTTCTTCCATAAATCTAAATCATCAGCAAATATTTTTTTAACAAACTCTTTTGGAGTTGGCTCTTCTAAAAATGGATCCATTTGAAAAATAAGATACATTTGTTGACTCCAAGAGACTTTTTGAGCTTTGGTTTCATATTGCCAATTTCCAATTTTTGCAATTTGTTGAGCTTGTTCTAAAAGTTTTTCGTTCTTTGATGAAAGATCTAAATTCTCTTTTAAAATACTTTGGTAAACTCTTTTTTCTTCCATTGACTGAGTTTGTCGACGGTATACGCTGAGAAGAACGAAGAGAAATATGATTAAAAATGTAGATAAAATAAGTTGCGTTCCAATTAAAAAGTATTTTGCTTTTGTTGGCATCATGTCTAGATCATGCTTTATATAAAATTTAAAACGCTTTCCATATTGTTCAAATTCAAAGTTTGATAGATGTTCATTTGAGAAACTCTTTTTGTTTTCTTTATCATTTAATTCTTCAAAGTTATACAAAACATGATTATTTAATAAAACTTGAATCAATTGGTTTTTATCTAAAAGCGAAGAAAAATATTTTTCAGCATTATATACCCCAACCACAAACCCCGTATGAACTCCTTGTTTATTAAATGTCGGGTGAAACGATAAAAAACCTCTTCCACCCTGCTGTAGATCTATAGGATCTGATAAAACACCCCTTTTTATACTGGTAGCTTCTCTGAGATTTTTCTGTCGCTCAGGGTCTTGATTCAATTTTTTTCCAAAAAATGGACTATTTGGATCTTCAGGATAGATCCACTGCAAATAAGAATTTTTATTCACCCATTCAAGAGCTACTAAACCTCGATTATCACGGTGGTAGTTTGCCGCATCCAACAGCCATACTTGATAAGATGCTTTACTGTGATCTAACAATCGTGCTGCCATACGGTCTAATGCCAACATTTGGTGATGAATATGGTCCATCACTAAAGTTTGTTGACGAATACTTTCGTTTTGCAATGTTGCAACAATGACTTTGTCATTGGATTCTGATAACTCTTGGAAAACTGCTACTTCCATCCAAAAAATACCAGTGGTAATGAAACTGATAAAAAGAAAGTCTCTCCCCCTCAGGTTTCGCACCCCTGAGAAAATGACTTTCAGAAAAGAAAAAACTGAATGGCAGATACCAGCCAAGTATTTAAAAAACATCAATTTTTTATCGGAATTCTCTTTTAAAAAAACGGGTCCAGATATACAGAAAAAGGAAATGTCTCTATGCATTACACACCCAAATGTAGCTTTTCCTGTACAATTTACAATAAATTTACTTTTTTACTGAAAATCCTTCATATTTTCTTCCATATTGAATATCTAAGAAGACATTTAGGGG
>JAGRAB010000230.1:4719-6988 GCA_020435085.1 Bdellovibrionales bacterium
TAGGGGCTGTGGAAAATTCATCTGCGTTATGAGGGTTCAACAACCCCTAATGAAATCTAATGAAACCTAATAAAATAAGTAACTTAACACTAAGGGGGCTACTTGAAGTTTTCATACTTAAGACCTGGATTTACTCAATCTCTCCTCTTCTTAATGACTGTAGGAATGATCGCTCCGGTGATTCGTTCATTTGCTGAAGAAGGTGGAGGTCCAATTACTTTCGAAATTTATCGCCGCAATGGAGACCATGGTGGTGACCGAGACCGCGGCGGTCATCGCGGTGGTGGTGACCGTGACCGCGGTGGCAATCGCGGTGGTGGTGACCGAGACCGCGGCGGTCATCGCGGTGGTGGTGACCGTGACCGTGGTGGTGGTGACAGAGACCGCGGCGGTCATCGCGGCGGCGGTGACCGAGACCGTGTTGGTCGACCTCCAAGAGGCCCTAACCCTCCCCGACCTCCTCGACGAACACAACCTCGACCTCCAAGAAGAGATCATGATCGTGACCGCTGGAGAGATCGACGTCCAGTACCTCCATATCCTCCAAGACGACCTTACCCTCCAAACCCATATCCTCCCCGTCGTCCATACCCACGCCCAGTGCCTCCAAGAACAGACTGTAGCTGGAATCCACAAGCTCTTTCTTGCTCAATTCTAGGGTTTCGATGGCAACGCCCTCACGAAGGTTTTCAAATTTCCTTTAATGGTGGAGTAAGTACTAATTATGCCACACAAATTGCTCTTCAAAGTGTTTTTACTCGTGGAAAACAAGGGCGCGTAGGTACGGCAGGACTTTCACAACTCATCGTTGAATATAGCACTGGTGAAAGAGAAGATTTAGTTCCATTAGCTATGCGTTTGTACCCACATCGCATTTCTAATAAAGGACGTCTTTACCTTGCTTATGATGGCGATAAGTTTGTCCTTCCACTTCGACCTCATCGCTATATTATGAGAGTCTTTATTACAGCAGATAGCTGGATCGACCCTGCAACGGAAGCTTATCTTGCAGTTATGTTAGAAAGATAATTCTTCTTTCGATTTGAACTTTTAAAGCTCCATCTTTTTAGATGGAGCTTTTTTTATTTTTATTGAAGATTTTCATACAGGTTCGAAAAGTTCAGCGATCGACATTGTTGAATATATCCATCCAAAGCTTGAATAGGATCTGATGACTTCTTGATAAGATCTTCTAAACCCGCTGGTGTCGGACTCTTTCCATGGGAGTCTAAATAGGCATAAGCTAATGCCGCAGCTCCTGCCACAAGAGGAGCCGCAAAGGATGTTCCATCATAATACCCATAGCCATCATCGACATCGAGAGTAAATATTCCAACAAGCTTTCCTGTTAAACTCAAAGAGCCTGGAGCCGCAATTTCAACAAAGGTTGGATTGTAATTAGAATATGGAGCTCGTTGCTTTGTATCAGCAATGGTTGCTCCAACGCCAATCACTCCATCAATATCTTTCGCATATCCAATCGGCGAATAAAAAGTGCTCTCTCCTAAGTCGACCCCGTCATTTCCAGCGGCAACCACAATAAAAACGCCTTTTGTGACGGCATTAAGAAGTGCAGTTTGAATAACTGTGGACTGCGATTGACCAGCAAGGCTCATATTAATAATTTTTGCACCATTAGAAACTGCATAATCAATAGCTTCAGCCACATCGGCAACATCTGAACCACCTTGCTCACCAAAGACGTTCAAAGACATGAGTTTTACGTAAGAGGGCATAACTCCAACAATACCTGATTGGTTTTCAACAGCACCAATAAGACCGGCAACAGCTGTTCCATGGATATTATAAGCCGAAAACTGATCATCTGGATCAGGATCTCCAATTCCTCTTTCAAAGTGATAACCATGAATATCATCGATATATCCATTACCATCATCATCAATCCCATTTCCTTGCACTTCTCCACTATTAGTCCAAATAGCACCCGCAAGGTCTTTATGATCAAGGTCAATGCCACTATCAATAACAGCCACTGTTACAGTTTTATTGATCCCACTAGGAGCTTGAAAGAAACCATCATAGACGGATGGATAATTGAGTGCTGTCCAAAAACCTTGCTTATTCATTAATGGCTCTGATGGAAATGTCTGGTATTTTAAATTTTTAAAATTTTCTATTGTCACAATACAATCTTCGGCCATCACAAATTGATAGAAATCAAAACGCCTATAATCTTTATCTAAGTGAAAGCTATGATAAGAAATGGACCCTCTTTCAAGTTTTTCTTTTTGTATTTCTGAATCTTTTA
>JAGRAB010000231.1 GCA_020435085.1 Bdellovibrionales bacterium
TCAATTCTTTGTGTTTCTCGAAAACAAAGTTTTCGAGAAAGCCGTCCGATGAACAGAAATTCGCAATCAATCAAGATGTTTAGAGGACGGAGAGGCAAGATCGTCTGCAATTAAGGGGGCCAGTTTCTAGTCCAAATTCACAAGTCACCAAGGATGTTTGCCATTTCGGTACAAACCAAAACCCAGTCGACGCGGTAGTGAAATATAGAGTACTAACGCCTCGTGCAAGATTGCTATAAATACAAAATCTTTGTAATCGTTGTTTACTTGTGAATTTAGACTATTATTTTTTGGAATTGGTATCAGTCTTCGCCATCATTGCCGATAGCCTCAACAGGGCAGGCTTCCATAGCTTCGCGGCAAAGATCTTCTTCCTCTGGTGTCTTAGGTTGAACCGTGACAAAAGCATGGCCATCATCCTCGTGCATAGAGAAGTTGTCAGGGGCAGCAAGAACGCAGGCATCGCAGGCAATACATTCATTATCAACATAAAATTTGCCCTGAACATTTTCAGGGTATTTATTCTCTTTATTAGCCATTAAGGCTGACAATAATTGATTTTTTGAGAGTTTTCCATCAAAATCCAAAACTTTAATGCTTAAAAAACCTCATTGTCTTTCTCTTGGTCTCTCGTTAAAACACGAGAAGCTGAATGAATAACCCACTGCACTTTTGTGAGAAAATATGTCTGAAAATTTGACTTTTCTAGATCAAGTAAGACGGCGAAGAACCTTTGCCATTATTTCGCATCCAGATGCGGGAAAGACGACAATTACAGAGAAAATTCTCTGGCAGGGCGGGGTCATTCGTGAAGCTGGCGAAGTGAAGGGAAAATCTGGAACAAAAAAAGCCATGTCAGATTGGATGTCTCTTGAACAAGAAAGAGGAGTTTCAATCACGAGTTCTGTCATGCAGTTTGAATACCAGGGCCTTATGATTAATTTACTCGATACTCCTGGTCATAAAGACTTTGGAGAAGATACCTATAGAACTCTTGTGGCAGCGGACTGTGCTGCGATGCTTATTGATGCTGCAAAAGGGGTCGAAAATCAAACAAGAAAACTTTACGAAGTTTGTCGGTTGAGAAAAATCCCAATTTTTACCTTTGCAAATAAAATGGATCGAGAAGGAAAGGATCCTCTTGAGCTCATTGATGATGTGGAGAACACTCTAAAAATTAAATGCTATCCTGTGACTTGGCCGATTGGGATAGGAGATCGTTTTCAAGGGCTTTTTCATCGGCTTAAAAATCAGATTTATCTTTTTGAGCGAGGGCGAGTGGAGCCAGAAATTATTTCGGTGACAGGGTGGAAAGATCCTCAAATTCAAAAGCGCATACGACAAGATAACTATGAAAAATTCTCTGAAGAAATGGAGCTTCTTGAAATAGCCATTGGTGATTTGGACAAAGATGAGTTTTTAAGCGGAGAAGTTTCGCCCATGACGTTTGGAAGTGCCAAATATAATTGGGGAGTTGATATTTTTATGGATTTATTCGCGGAGCAAAGTCCAGGTCCTGACAAAAGGGAATCAAAAGATGGGGTTGTTGATCCGAACGATAAAACTTTTTCAGCCTTTGCTTTTAAAGTTCAAGCCAATATGGATAAAAAACACAGGGATCGCGTGGCTTTTTTTCGAATTTGTTCAGGCAAGTTTGAAAGAGGAATGAAAGTGAAGCACATGCGTTTGCAGCGAGAGATTCGCCTTTCTTATGCCAATCAATTTATGGCAGGGGATCGCGAAACTGTTGAAGAAGCTTATCCTGGGGATATTTTAGGAGTCATTGATCCTGGGAATATTAAAATTGGTGATACAATTACAGATGGTAAAAATATTGTTTTTGATGCGATTCCTCGTTTTTCTCCAGAATTTTTTGGTCGTCTGACAATAAAAGATCCGTTGAAAAGAAAGCAGTTACAAAAAGGCGTTCAACAGTTGGCTGAAGAGGGAACCATTCAACTTTTTTATGATCCTGTTGTCGGAAAGCAAGATCCTATTATTGGAGTTG
>JAGRAB010000232.1 GCA_020435085.1 Bdellovibrionales bacterium
AAGATGTTTAGAGGACGGAGAGGCAAGAGCGTCCGCAATTAAGGGGCCAGTTTCTGCCACTTTGATGAGAGTCGTGTCTTCAATAAATTAACGCCTTGAGTCCCACAAGTGTGTCCGTACCTTATCGCTTGAGAGATGTGGCCCCATCATCATTAAAAGCCTCTATATGTTGAACAATTAAGGCTTTTTCTTTATAGGGATAACTTTTTATAAAAGGAATGGGATCAATAAATTGTCCTCGTTTTTTTATTGCAAAATGCAAATGAGGCTTGGTGCAATAACCAGTACAACCGACCTTTCCAATGACTTGTCCGTTTTTAATATAACTCCCATTACGAATGCGAGCGTCAATAGATTGCATATGATTATAGTAGCTTTCTAGGCCATTAACATGACGAATGACAACGTAGTATCCGGCGGCGCGATTTTTACCCATACGAAGAACTTTACCTTCAGCCGAAGCATAGAGATCTTCGCCCTCAGGAAGTTCAAAATCGACTCCTAAATGAGGAGTTCTTCTTTTTGTGATAGGGTGAAAACGACGGCGGTTAAACTGGCTTGTAATGCGCTGATAGCTGACGGGCGAATAAAGTGGACGATCTTTATGAATGTATTTCGCAGAAATAAAACTTCCGCCATCGGTATAAGAGACAAACTGCCTTTTATCGTTTTTTCCATTGATCTCAAGTTCAGTCTCAATGACTTCACCAGTACCAATAAACTCATTTCCATCATATTTTTCTTCGTAGGTAACAGCAAATTTGGCACCACGTTGAACTTCTTTTGTGAGCTTATAGTCAAGGGCATAGGCATCCATAAATCGTTGAGCCACAAAATCATCACGTGTGTGTTGATTGATACTTGCTAAAATGGAGCCAGTGATACGGCCACGAGCCGTTTTTGTTTTTATTGTATAAGTTTCTGTTCGAGAAAGGCTTCCCGCCTGAGGTCCTTTTCGCCAAAAAATTAAAATATTATTGGTAGGCATTTCATAAAATTTGAGTTCTTTAAAAGCATGGTCTTTTGAGGAGGCTGTTCGATACTTTTCACCAGGAATGAGGGTGAAGTTTTCAGAAAAGACTTTTTGCTTAAGAATCTCTGTCCGTTGATGAATATCAAACCCATGTTGTTCTAAAAGAGCAATGAGAGTATCACCGGGTTTCACTTTGTGAAATTGCGTCTTGAGTCCACCTGGGTATTGGGTGGATGATGGATCCAAGTTTTTTGTAGGGTGGGATGCTTGAGAAAATTGAAGCCAAGAAAGGGTCAAGATGCAAAATAAAGTTAAAAGTAAAGGTATCGATCGTTGGATTTTCAAAGTTGCTCTTCTCCTGTGTATATCTGGCCTCAATCATAACCTGAATTTTGCACAAGCCCAATACATTACTGGACCAAACTCTATGTCTTTAGGGGGAGCCGGTGTTGCGGGGCTCAACTCTGCAGACTCAGTTTTTATCAATCCAGCATCTGTGAGCCGTCCTACGTCATTCGAAGTGGACCTTCTCTATCAAGATGGGTATGTCCAAAACACAGACCATAAAAGCCTCTTTGGTTTTTTGGTAGTAGATAATTCTGAAGGTATTTTGTTTCCAGGAGCTGTTGGATATATTCGTGGATCAAGACTCTACAGTGGTTATTTTTCTCAAGATCAAATGTGGCATATTACAGTGGGA
>JAGRAB010000233.1 GCA_020435085.1 Bdellovibrionales bacterium
TGTTGCTTCGTCGTCGCAGTATTATTCATACGGCTTCCGCCTCGCGCCGCCATGCAAACTCAATCGCTTGGGTATAAAAGTCAGAAATATTTTTGGCTTCCATTTTTATTTTACAAGGAGAGTTTTGTGAGTCGATTAAAAGTTGGTATCAATGGTTTTGGTAGAATTGGCCGTATTCTTTTTCGAGCAGGGTTTGAAAAACTCGATATCGTAGGAATTAATAACTTAGGCGCGCCGTCAATTGCCGCTCATTTATTAAAATATGATAGCACTCACGGTATTTTTCCTGGTGAGATTACGGCTGATGAAACATCTATTACAGTGAATGGTAAAAAAATCCCTGTTTCAGCTAAAAAAAATCCTGCGGAAATTCCTTGGAAGGACTGGGGGGTTGATCTTGTTTTAGAATGTACAGGGGCTTTTAAAAATAAAGAAGACTTTATGAAGCATGTCGATGCAGGAGCAAAAGCTGTTCTGGTTTCAGCTCCGGCAGAAGGTGCTGATCAAACGATTGTGTTTGGGATCAATCATGAAACTTACAAACCTGGTGCTCATAAAGTGATTTCGAATGCTTCATGTACAACGAATTGTTTAGCCCCTATTGCAAAAGTATTAAATGAGGAGTTTGGGGTCGCAAGTGGATTTATGACAACGATTCACTCTTACACGAATGACCAACGAGTTTTGGATGCCGACCACAAAGATTTACGACGTGCTCGAGCAGCGGCTCTTTCAATGATTCCAACCACAACAGGAGCGGCAAAGGCCGTTGGTAAAGTTTTACCAGAGCTCAAAGGAAAAATTGATGGAGTCTCTATTCGAGTTCCAACACCAAATGTCAGTGTGGTAGATTTTGTTTTTAACTCTGAAAAAAGTTTATCTGTAGATACTGTGAACGCAGCTTTAACAAAAGCTAGTCAAGGGGCTTTAAAAGGGGTTTTAGCGGTTGAGTCATCTCCACTTGTGAGTGTTGATTTTATGGGGAACCCACATAGCTCGATTGTCGACCTTCCAAGCACAATGGTAATGGGAGATAAAATGGCAAAAGTCTTTTCTTGGTATGATAATGAAATGGGTTTTAGTCATCGTATGGTTGATCTAGCCCAATACATGGCAGAAAAAGGGTTTGCATAATTATGAGTAAGACACTCCAGGGAATCTCCTCAATTGAAGATTTTGATCTTGACGATCAACGTGTATTTTTGCGGTTAGATTTGAATGTTCCTTTGAAGGATGGAAAAATTACGGATGATACCCGTATTCAAGCAGCTCTTCCAACGATTCGTTACGCTATGGAAAAAGGTGCGAAACTTCTCATTGCGTCTCATTTGGGACGACCTAAAACAGAAACGGATAAAGCATCATTATCGATGGAGCCTGTCGCAAGATATTTAAATGACACTCTCAACTGTGAGGTGATGCTTATTGATGATTTACGTGGAGATGCTGCAAAAGCGTTATTCCAAGGTTTAAAATCCAATCAAATAATATTAATGGAAAATCTTCGCTTTGATCCAGGTGAAGAAAAAAATGATCCCACCCTTGCTCAAACAATAGCCTCTTATATTGATGTTTATATCAATGATGCTTTTGGAGCGAGTCATCGCGCTCATATGAGTGTTGTTGGATTACCAGTTCTGGTAGAAAAAAAGGGGCTGGGTTTTTTGATGAAAAAAGAAATTGAAATGTTGGATCATGTCCTCGAGGGAGGAAAATCTCCTTTTGTTGCTATTCTTGGTGGGGCAAAAGTCAGTGATAAAATCACAGTGATCGAAAAACTGATTGATAAAGTAGACGCACTTATTATTGGTGGTGCCATGGCGTATACATTTTTGGCAGCTCAAAAAATTTCTATAGGGAATTCATTGCTTGAAAAAGAAAAAGTCAACTTTGCAAAAGATCTGATCCATCGGATGGAGACTCGAAATATAAAATTGCTTTTACCAGTGGATCATCGTGTGGTGACGCAGTTTCAAAACACTGACTCTCTTGAGACGACTAAAAACGCAGCCATTGCTGATGGCAAAATAGCTATTGATATTGGACCGCAAACAGAAAAGCTTTATGCTTCTGAAATTGAAAAAGCCAAAACTATTTTTTGGAATGGTCCTATGGGGGTTTTTGAAACACCAGAATATGCAAGTGGGACGTTTGCTGTTGCAAAAGCTGTTGCAGAGTCTAGTGCCATGAGTATTGTTGGAGGTGGAGACTCTGCTGCTGCAGCCAAAGAAAGTGGATATGCTAAAGAGATGTCTCATATTTCTACCGGAGGGGGAGCAAGTTTAGAGTATTTGCAAGGTGATAAATTGCCAGGTATAGAAGCTCTCCGGCCAGCAAAACGATCTGAAAAAACCGTGAATGAAGGACTTTAAAATTTTTTAGAGAGCTTTTCTTGTTGATTCTTAACTCTAACCAAAGACAGACATCCTGTCTTTTCCAGCATTTGCCTGACGGCAAAACACATCACGTTTGCTGGAACTTTGGTTAGAGTTAAGAATCAACAAGAAAGGGTCTGTTAAAAAAGTTCAAAGTTGAGGTGTTCAAGTAAAAAGAGATTCTATAAGCGTACTTTTTTACGTTGGAGGCTCGTTTTTTTGCGATTGCAATGATGAATTTGGGCTTTCTCAACAAGCTCAAAGATTTCTCAATGATAAACTGTCTTAAAAAGGGGAGACTATGGGATTTATTTGTGCTGGGAATTGGAAGCTTAACAAAGGACCAAAAGAAGCGAATGAATTTTTTGAAGACTTTCAGGCCAAAGCTCAAGGATTGCTGCTTTCAGATTTTGCCATTTATCCATCGGCATTTTCGCTCTATACGGTTTCTCAAGAGCTGCGTGAAAAGGGTTTTAATTGGGGAGCGCAAAATATTTACTGGGAAAGCTCGGGAGCGTTCACGGGCGAAAATTCAGTAGAGATCTTAAAAGAAATGGGTGCGACTCAATGTCTTGTTGGGCATAGTGAGCGTCGTGCTCTTTTTGGAGAAACGAACGAACAAACAGCTCAAAAAATGTTAGCTTTGGCGAATCAGGGAATAACTCCTGTTTTATGTGTGGGAGAAACTCTTCAAGAAAGAAAATCAGGACAAACAAATGCTGTTATTACATCTCAACTGAGAGAGGCTCTTAAGGGGTGGAATGCAAACAATTCTTTTTGGCTTGCTTATGAACCAGTATGGGCCATTGGTACAGGGGAGGTGGCAACACCTCAACAGGCCGAAGAGGCTCATCAGGTCTTGAGAGCAGAATTAGAAAAACTCCTTGCCGAAAAGAGCAAAAAAACTCCAATATTATATGGAGGAAGTGTGAAGCCAGAAAATGCTTTTGAATTGGCAAAAATGCCAAATGTCGATGGGTTTTTAATTGGTGGAGCTTCTTTAAAAGTGGACTTTTTTAGGCAGATTTATCAACAAGGGACAAAAGCAAAACAATCGTCATGATAAAAATATTCTTCACTTTTTTCTTTTTTATCCCCACATTGAGCTATGGGGCAGAATATTTAAAAGTGATAAAAGTGAAGGGCAAAAGAGGAATTGTTGAGTTTCCAAATCGAGGTCGATTTAAAAATGGAGACGTGATTCGCATTGACGACGGCGTTTGGCAAGAAAAAGGTCTTGATGGAAATGGCAAAAGAAACTACTCCATTGCTCTCAGCGCGTCCATTGGACAAACCAAAGAAACTTCTAAAACGACATTAACCACAAATAATGTCGATCATGGAGAAATGCAGACAGAAGTTGCTTTTGGTTTTAATTTTCGCTGGAACGAATTTGGTCCTTTGATTTCTTACTTGATTTCAAAAGTAGATGATGAACAGACGACAACCTCGAGCATTGGTGGTTTTTATCGTTATAACTTTAAAGAAAATAAACCTGGGGCTGAATGGGTGCCTTATGCAGGGCTTGCAGGGTCATTGATTTCACAAGACTCAGATAATACAAAAAGAGATGGGCTTGGTTTTCGTATTATGGGTGGAACAAATATTTTTCCACTCAATGACCATGTTTCATTGTTGGTCGAAGGCCGTTTTGATTACTCTACCCTCAAGTCTGATAATACCGAAAGTACCTCTACAGGTTTTACATTAGCCTTCGGAATTTCTTCTTATTTCTAAAAGGTACCTTTTAAGAAACATTCTTGAAACATTCCTGTGGGCGTTACAGATTTTTTTAAAATTTGTAGTGTTCAATGACTTGTCATTTAAAGGCTCCAGAATAATTGAAGACTTTCATGACGCATCAAATCAACGATTAATTTTTAGACGTCTTTTTAATGAGTTATCTCATATTGAAGCCTAGAAATCTTCTCAGATAGTGCTATCCTGAAAAGGTCTGTGTGGTTCTACTTTTTTAAATGTAACAATGGGTCGGGTGACCGATCTTTGGGCTTAAGTGAAACTTGTCATGGAGTGAAATTATGGCAAAAGAGCTTCACTATAGAAAATGCCACGTTTGTGGAACAGTTAATGAGCAGGCAAACCCCATCATTAAATGCAGTCACTGTCATAAATCTCTCGCGCCTTTCTTTTATTTTGATGATAAGTCAAAGGTGGTTCCTTCGGACCAGTTGTTAAGGCCTCCAACTATTGAGGGGGAGTTTTCTCCGATTCATGGCTTGACGGTCTACTGGGAATACTTTTAACTGGCGTCATGACGATAAAGTTAGAAGATATTAAAGCCGCCCAATTAAGAATTGCCGATCATATACAAAAAACCCAGTGCACAATTTCTAGAAGTGCCACGGCCATATTGGGTACCAATATTTACTTTAAATTTGAAAATGAACAACGTACGGGAAGCTTTAAAATTCGCGGAGCAATGAATAAGATTGCTCAACTCACAAAAGAGGAGTTGAGTAAAGGCATTGTCGCTTGCTCTGCAGGTAACCATGCGCAAGGTGTCGCATTTAGTGCGACAACTCTTGGAACAAAAGCTCATATTGTGATGCCAGAAAACTCACCCTTGATAAAAGTTATGGCCACACAAGGATATGGAGCAGAAGTTATCCTTCATGGTGAGATCTTTGATGAGAGTTATAATAAAGCAAAAGAGTTAGAAGCAGAAAAGGGGTACACATTTGTCCATCCATTTAATGATCCGCATGTGATGGCAGGGCAAGGCACTATTGGCCTAGAAATTTTTGAACAAGTGGCTGATTTAGATTCTGTCGTGATTCCTATTGGAGGCGGCGGTTTAATTTCAGGTATCGCTTCGGCAGTAAAAGCTTTAAATCCCAAAATCAAAGTTTATGGAGCTGTTGCTAAAAATGTTCCTGGTATGTATCAGCTTTTTAAAGGCGAAACATATGATCCTTCTACAAAAAAATCCACCATTGCAGATGGGTTAGCTGTTAAACAGCCCAACCAGAGTATTTTTGAAAATTATATTCATCCTCTTGTGGATGATGTTGTTATGGTGGATGAAGATGAAATTGCTTCATCGATTGTATTTTTACTTGAGCGCGCAAAAACTGTTGTTGAAGGAGCTGGTTCTGTTGGGTTAGCTGCTGCCATGAAAATGAAGGGGCAGTGGGCTTTGGGAAAAAACAGCTGTATCATTTTGTGCGGTGGAAATATTGACCTCAATATTATTTCGAAAACAATTGAAAGAGGTCTTTCAAAAATTGGACGTGTGGCAAGAGTTCGTTTAGTTGTTGCAGATCAACCAGGAGTTTTAAATATATTGACTGGGGTGATTGCCGCAAAAAAAGCCAATGTTATCCAAGTGCACCATGATCGTTTAGCTCCAGGTATTGAAATGAATGAGACTCTCATTGAATTTTTACTCGAATGTAAAAGCATTGCTCATATAAATAGTGTGATCCAAGGACTTCGTGAATCAGGAGCACGCATTGTCTCTGAAGACTACTAGATGTGTTTTCTATAGTCTCAAGTCTTAAACTTATAGCCGCACTCATTTATTTTATTTCAAAGCATTATTAAATTTCGTTTGCGGTCGCAGCTCGTCTCCCGAAATGCATCATTTCATGCTGCATTTCAAGATACGCCCTGCGCGCCACTTGAAGATTTCATAATGCTTTGAAATAAAATAAATGAGTGCGGCTATAAATTCTCGTCGTCAGTTTCAATCACTTCGCCGTAGCCACCACCTCCGGCAGAATTCATAATAATTTGAGTGTTTTTGCTGATTTTTCTGGTTCCAATAAGGTCGAGTTTTTCTTTCGCTTGTCCAGGAGCATGAATAAATATTTCTGCAGGACTTGCGGATTTTCCCCCCATAATTCCTTCAGGTTTTGACTTAGGAGGAGAAATAGCCCAAGTGACTTCACCCTCTTGTAAAACTTCGAGAATACGAGTGACACCATTTCCACCTTTTTTATTTCCACTTCCACCAGAGTTTTGGCGATATCCATTAGAGACAATTCGAATTGGCATAAGAGACTCAGCAGCTTCAATGGATGGAAATAAGTGACTGCGCTTCCAAAGGTCAAGCCCAGAAATACCATCTTTGTCAGAAGAAGCAGCAACTCCAGACTCTAAAAAATCAAAGTAGTGCGTGTGAGATCCAAAATCAATTTCAAGTGAGCATTGAGAAAAACCACTTTGGGCGACTTTTTTGCGTGGGTCGATAGTGCCAATAAGCTGAGTGACTAAAGAAGCAATTAAAGCCACACCATCAGTGAGGCCCAAAAAGACAGGTTCTGGGTATTTTGCATTGACGATAGAACCCTGTGGAGCCACAACATCAATTGTTTTTAATGTTCCTGCATTCATAGGAATAGATGCATTTAAACAGGAGTAAAGAGCTCCTGCGCAAGCCCCCAAGGTGGCTGTATCGGTTAAGTGCAAGGTTTTTGAGGCTGTTGTATTTGTGAAATCAAAAGTGGCCTTATCATCAAAAACTTCAATGCAAAGGGCAATCTTCTCTTGTTGTTCGCGAAGTGAAAGTTCAATTTGTGCTTCACCAATAGTAATATCAGAAATCGCTTTTCGAGCTCTTTCGTATGAGGTTTTGTGAAATTCAGCGATTAATTTTTTATTGAGCTTGATACCGGTTTTGGCAAAGCTCGTTTTTAGGTTTTGATGAGCCCGACACATTTTTTCAATAGCTAATGTCATATAAGTTTTAAAATATTTAGGGCATTGTGGGTGAGACTCTAAAATATCGAAAAACTCTTTGTTCAACTCACCGTTAATATAAATAGGAGAAGGAGGAATACGAATACCCTCTTCCTCAATTGTACTCGTTGAGCGAAGACGTGGTTTGAATGCGACACGGTTACATAAAAGAAGTTTTGTAGAGTCAGCTTTGCGAGGTCCGTATGAGATTTCGACTGCCATGATAAGTGTCATTGTTGATAATGTTGCCCCCCCACTATAGGGGTCATTGAGAAGAATGACATCACCATCGTTAATATTCATATATTTATCACTAATAAGTGCTGCCGATGGAAAGGTCCCGATATCGGTGAGAGTTTGGCATTTTAATGCCAATGCTTGCCCATCGCTATCAATGAGTGCGCCACTATAAAACTCAGCAAGAGAACCAGTAAAAATTTTATTGAGAAGGGATGCTGTAAAAAAAGAGTTCATTAAAATAAGTCTCCATTTTTTAGAGCACCAGCTGTTAACGGAAATTCAAAAAGTTCGTCGACTTCAATGTTTGAAATATCATGGTATTTACTAAAAAGGTGTTTCATTGCTTTTGCTAGGGGACCGGTAAAGTAAACGTGTTCTTGATTTCGAATATCATTAGCGATTAAAAAAGTTGTTTCTTTCAAAGTGAACTCGAGTAAGT
>JAGRAB010000234.1 GCA_020435085.1 Bdellovibrionales bacterium
CGGGAATAAAATATTAAGAGGAAGTCGTTGTGCAAATTCAAAAACAAGTGGTGCTAGCAAATTACACTTGGTGGAAAGTGGGCGGAGTTGCCGACCATTTCTGTCTTCCAGAGACGACAACTGACATTGAAGAGGCACTTCTCTGGGCCGATAAAGAGCATGTTCCCATAACAGTCATTGGTGGTGGGTCAAATATTTTGGTGAGTGATGATGGAGTTGAGGGACTTGTCATCTGTTTAAAAAATTTTTCTCAAGTAGAATCGGTAGAAAAAAAAGATCGGCTTTCGGTCACAGCTTATGCTGGGACATTAAAAGCTGAAGTATTAAAACCATTTTTACAAGAGAAATTAGCACCAGCACTTTTTTTATGTGGACTTCCAGGGGATATGGCCGGAGGTGTGGTAATGAATGCCGGTGTTTCAGAAAAAATTATTCCAAGAGAATTTGTTGAAATTGTGGATTGGTTTGAGGTCATTCGTCTTAAAGATGGAAAACCAAGTACACAACGCTATCAAAACAAAGATATTCAATGGACATATCGGCATACAGATGGGTGGCAACCAGGAGTTATTTCTCGTGTTCAAGTATCATGGCCTAATACTCCAGATGTAGACATTCCTCAAAAAGTAAAAATGGCAACAAGAAATCGTGTGATGAAACAACCGTTGAATATGCCCAGTTGTGGGTCTGTTTTTAAAAATCCAGCGGGGTATTCGAGTGGAGCCTTGATAGAAAAAGCTGGATTAAAAGGTTATACAGTCGGTGGTGCTCAAGTCTCTGAAAAGCATGCCAATTTTATTGTGAATATTGGTGGTGCAAAGGCGAGTGAAGTTATTCAAGTAATTCGACACGTTCAAGCCGTTGTTAAGTCTCAGTTTGATGTAGACCTTCAAACAGAAGTAAAGCTTCTCGGACGTTGGTAGAGGTAGAGGTGCCACCTTACTTGTTGTTGAGATCTGCATCATAAAACTATTTAACGCGCGACTGAGCAGCAAGTAAGGTGGCACCTGTGATATGATGAAAAAAATAAGGAGTTTTGCTTGAAGAAAAAAGTAGCTTTAATAATGGGTGGGCTGAGTGCAGAAAGAGATGTGAGTTTAGTGACAGGTGCCGCTTTTGAAAAAGCTCTGAAAGAATTAAATTACGAATTTCAAGTTATTGACGCCAAAGAGGACTTGCCAAAGATTCTTGCTGAAAAAAAGAGTCAAATTGACGTGGCTCTTTTAGCACTGCATGGAAAGCTGGCAGAAGATGGTGTTGTTCAAGGGATCTGCGAATATTTAAAAATTCCTTACTCTGGTTCTGGTGTTCTTGGTTCTTCTTTGGGGTTTGACAAATATTTTACAAAACAAATTTTGAGCTTTAACAAGATTCCCAATGCCAGGTTTGAGCTTGTTCATAAAAAATCTGTTGATTGGAATCAAGTGACACCTCCATTTGATTTTCCACTTGTTGTAAAACCATCTCGAGAAGGTTCAAGTGTAGGAGTGAGTATTTGTAAAAATACAGATGAGTTTGTGGAAGGATTAAAGCTTGCTGCTCAATATGATTCAGAGATTCTCGTAGAGGAGTATTTAGAAGGACCAGAGCTTACGGTTCCGATTTTAGTGGATCGAGCCCTGACTCCTATCGAGATTCGTCCTAAAAAAGGTTACTATGATTATGCTAATAAATATACATCAGGGAATACGGAATACATTATTCCTCCTGAGTTAAGTGCTGGACAAATTGCAAAGTTGAAAGACATTGCTCTTAAAGCTCATAGAGCTTGTCGTGCTCGGGTTTATTCTCGTATTGATTTTCGTATGCATAAGGGAGAACCTTACGTTATGGAAATCAATACACTCCCAGGTTGTACGCCAACATCTTTGGTTCCAAAAGCGGCAGCTTATGAAGGAATTAGTTTTACTGATTTTATTCAAACATTAATCAATCACGCGGGACTCGATTATGAAGGTGTTCGTTAAGGCTCTACTCACTCTGATAATGGTGGTTTTATTGGCCGGAGCCACTGCTTATTTTGCCAATGAAAACTTTCTTATTGTCGATAAAATACAACTATCAGAAGCTCCTGGTGCGAATCAGCCGATTCTTTATGATCGAATTGAAAAAGACCTCAATGAGCAACTTTCAGTTTTTTCGGCTCAACCTATTTGGAAAATACCTTTAGACGATGTCATGTCTCAAATGAAAGAGGATAACCGCATTGAGAGGGCTTCAGTAAGACGAAGTTTTCCGAATAAAGTTCTTGTGGAAATTACTCCACGTCAGCCATTGATGCTTTTACTGGGAAAAAAAGGAGAGCTCTTTCCCATTGCGAGTGATGCCAGCATATTACCGGCTTTATCAATGAATAGTGCTCCCGATCTTCCCATCTTGAGAGGTTTAAAGTTTTTTGAAAATGAGAAGGAAAGACAAACTTTGGTGAAAGTTTTAGAACAACTTCCTCAAGAGGGGTTGTTTTCACAAAAAAGTCTTTCAGAAATTGAACTCAATCGCCATAGTGAGATCGTGATGCATCTTTCTGACTCAGGAATGAGGGTGTTAATTGGAAAAGACTTAGACCAAGGTCAAGTTTCTCGGGTAGAACAAGTTCTTAGATACCTAGAAAGTCGCTCAATTAAAGGGCGCGTCATTGATGCAAGATTCTCAAAGAAAGTTGTTGTCAGAGTGCGTAATGCCTCATAGCCTTTTATAAAGGGACACGGTCCTAGACTCGACATTGATTTTATTAAGAAATTTGGAGTTTAGGAAAAGTACAAGGATGTTGTGTATTTCCCACGAAGAGATGACATCAACGAGATAATACACCGGGGACTCTCATGTCAAAGGTTCTGAAGCGCGGCCAAACTCTAGCAGGACTAGATATTGGTACAACAAAAGTAACTTGCACAATTGGTACAATTGGCGACGATGGTTTGCATATTATTGGTGTGGGGCATGCACCAAATACAGGGATGCGACAAGGTGTTGTTGTCAACATCGAAGCTGTTTCAGAAGCCATTCAAAAAGCAAAAGACGAAGCCGAGTTAATGGCAGGTGTGAGTATGCCTGCAGTCTGGCTGGCTGTTGGCGGGTCACATATAAAATCTTTTGATTCTCAAGGCATGGTGGCCATTCGAAATAAAGAAGTCACAAACGAAGATATTGAACGAGTCATTGAAGCGGCAAAAGCGGTTCGTATTGCTAATGATCGTCAAGTTCTTCATGTATTGCCAAAAGAATTCAAAGTCGATAGCCAAGAGGGAATCAATGACCCGATCGGCATGTCTGGAGTTCGCTTAGAGTGCTCTGTTCATATTGTGACAGGAAGTAATTCAGCCATTCAAAATGCCATTCGCTGTGCAGAAAAAGCAGGCCTTAGTGTGGCAGGGTTAGTGCTTCAACAATTTGCTTCAGCACTTGCTGTTCTCAGTGCCGATGAAAGAAATCTTGGTGTGACTGTTGTTGATATGGGTGGTGGCACCTGTGATTTAATTACTTTTACGCAAGGGAGTGTTGTTTATACAAATGTTCTTCCTGTTGGCGGTAACAACTTTACCCATGATGTTGCCATGGGTTTAAGAACCACTCAGACAAATGCAGATATTTTAAAGAAAAAATTTGGTTGTGCACTTCCTGACATGGTGAATGAAGAAGAGTCTATGGAAGTAGAGAGTGTTGGCGGCAGACAATCTCGAACAATTTCTCGAAAAGATCTCTGCGAAGTTTTAGAGGCACGAGCTGAAGAAACTTTAAAATTAATTAAAGAAGACTTAGAAAGTAATGGCCTGATGAAACAAATGGGCTCCGGTGTCGTACTCACGGGAGGAGCTAGTCAACTTCAGGGTCTTGTTGAAATGGGTGATTTTGTTTTTGATGTTCCTGTTCGTCGAGGGATTCCTGAGCGAACAGGTGGGTTAACAGATGTTGTGAATAGTCCTATGTATTCAACATGCGTTGGATTAATGAAGTATGGAATGTCACGACAAAAAGAGGCTAAGGCAACAATGGCGACAAAAGCGTCAATGGGATCTTGGGTCTCACAATGGGCGAATAAAATAAAAGATTTATTTGGGTAAAGATTATTTCTATGGGAGGAAATATATGTTCGAACTGGAAGAAAATGCCAACTTTGGTGCAAATATAAAAGTTATAGGTATCGGAGGCGGCGGAAGTAACGCAGTTCAAACGATGATTGAAGGCGGCTTAACAGGAGTTGAGTTTGTTGTTGCCAATACCGATCGCCAAGCACTTGCAAGCAATAAAGCAGATGGAAAAATTCAATTAGGACAAGAACTCACAAAAGGTCTTGGTGCAGGAGCAAATCCTGAGATTGGAAAGCGTGCTGCAATTGAATCATATAATGACATTGTGGCTCAGTTAGAAGGTGCCGACATGGTTTTTGTTACTGCCGGAATGGGCGGTGGAACAGGAACGGGTGGAGCTCCAGTTGTAGCTAAGATTGCCAAAGAGTTAGGGGCTTTGACAATTGGTGTGGTGACTCGTCCTTTTATTTTTGAAGGTAAAAAAAGAAAGCGACATGCTGACGGTGGAATTCAAGAGTTAAAAGAAAACGTAGATACTTTGATTGTTATTCCAAATCAAAAATTATTGTCAGTCTCTAGTGAGAAAACACCACTTTTAGAAACTTTCAAAAAAGCGGATCAAGTTTTATTACATGCTGTGAAAGGAATTTCTGATCTTATTAATATTCGTGGGTTAATTAACTTAGATTTTGCCGATATTCGAACAGTTATGGCCGCTAAGGGAATGGCTATTATGGGGTCAGGAATGGCTTCAGGAGAGAGCCGAGCTGTGGAAGCGGCAACGCAAGCAATTTCATCACCACTGCTTGAGAATATTTCTATTGATGGTGCAACAGGTATTATTATTAATGTTACTGGTGGACCAGATTTAACGCTTTGGGAGGTCAATGAAGCTTCGACGTTAATTACCGAAGCCGCTCATGAAGATGCCGAAATTATTTTTGGTGCTGTTATTGATGATAGCATGGGGGAAAATGTGAGTGTTACCGTTATTGCCACTGGTTTTGGTGAAGGTGATAGAGATATGGTGAACAACCAAATCTCAAAACTTCAAGCCATGGCAGAAGCTCAGTTGGCGATGTCCTCTCAAAATGGTCATGTGAGCCCAGATTTGGCCAGAATGGCTGAGTCCATCGCTCATACAATGGCTGCTGTTGAGAATGTAAATCCTCCGGAGCGACATATGTCACAACGTCATCATGATCATGATATTGAAGTTTATCATCGAGAACCGGTTGTTCAACAGCGTCAAGAGGTAGAAAAAATAGAAACTCTTTCTCCACTTCCTGAAGAGGCTTCACAAAAAACAATGGTGAAGGAAAATCGCCCTTTGCCTCGGGATATTTTATTAGCAAAAGCGAAAGCTTATCGGGAGCAACAGCAGTCATCTTCAAGTGATTATCCTCAACAATTGACGATGGATGTAGAAAGTGAAGAGGATGCATTGAGCTCGGCACGGAAAATGGCGCGAGAAGTTGTAAAATCGCCATTTGATGCAAATAATTTGGATGTGCCATCTTATTTACGCCGTCGCCAGCATTTAGATGGTGAAAGTTCGGACTCCAGAGATTGATTTTATTAAAGTCTGAGGCTAGAACCACTCCATGACTCAGGCTTGGTTTGTTTCTGATATTCATATGAGTGATATGCAAGACCAAAAGGCCAAGACGTTCTTGGCCTTTTTGCATTCCCTCAATCAATCTCGACCGTGTTCTCACTTATTTTTGGTAGGTGATATTTTTGATCTTTGGGTAGGGGATCATAATTATTTTCAAAAGAAATTTGACCCCATTGTTTCAGCTATTAAAAAATTAAAGAGTGAAGGTGTTGAAATTTATTATTTTGAAGGTAATCACGACCTTCATTTAGAACGATTTTGGTCAAAGACTTTAGACATTACTGTTTATTCAGGCCCTTGGTATTTTCCCATTCTTGGAAAAATGGTTCGCGTGGAGCATGGGGACCAGTCAGACCCTGATGATAAGGGCTACCTTTTTTTAAGGACGGTTCTAAGAACGCCTGTTATGAGATGGCTGTCTTATAATCTCCCAGGATCTTTGGTCAATGCAATTGGAGAAAAGGCAAGTTCGAAAAGCCGTGATTATACATCTCAAACCAAGACTATTGATGAAGAAGTAGCCCGAGAAAAACTTCATCGCCACGCTGTCAAGGCCTACGAAGAAGAGTCTTACGACTTAATGATTTACGGTCACGTTCATTTAAGAGATGAGTACAAAGGTGTTGGTGAAAATGAAAAATCATATGAAGCCATTAATCTTGGGACTTGGCTGGATACACCTTGTGCCTATTACCTCTCTTCAGAGGGTACCGGGTTTGAAGACCTTTGAAAAAAATTTCAAGAAATTCTCTTTATTTTTAACAAGTATTTTTTACTGAATTGCGTACAAGTTAATGAGTTTTTCAAAGGGGTATTCTCATTGAACGGGGGGTTATTAAGATCTAGGGCTGGAGTCGGAATTGCTTTTAATAGGCAAGTTTACAGACAAAGGACTTTGAGATTGATATTTTTTCAAAACAGAATTTTATATATTTTAGGGTTTGGACTTGGGTGTGTAAGTCA